>JASLAV010000081.1 GCA_030146905.1 Lentzea sp.
AAGCACCGAAACCCGCAGCGCGACCGTCTGGCGGGCCTGAGCACTACACCACGACCAGGCAGAACGGGTGCCCCGCCGGGTCGGCGTAGACACGGCAGGCGTCGTGCATCTCCCGCAGCTTCGTCGCACCGAGCTCCAGCACCAACGGCTCGGCGGCGTCCATGTCGGTCACCGCCACGTCGACGTGGACCTGCTGCGGATGCTCCTGACCGGGCCACCGCGGCGGCGAGTAGCCCTCCACCTGCTGGAACGACAGACGCCTGCCGTTCGCCGTGGCCAGGCTGACCCAGTCGGGACTGGAGTCGACGACCTCCCCGCCGACGAGCCGCCGGTAGAACTCCGCGAGCACCACGGGCTCCTGGCAGTCGACCACCACGTCGTAGAAGTCACCGATCGCCACCGCAGAATCCTCATTTCCGCCGGCACGGGCACGTCAGCCCAGACGTTCCACCACGAACGCGGTGAGAAACCCGGCCGTCGTGCACAGACCCGTGTACAGGCGCGCACGCTCATAGGCCTCCGGGATCATCGTGTCCGCGATCATCGCCAGGATCGCCCCAGCGGCCACAGCCGTGATCACCGCGATGAGCTGCGGCGACGCACCGTCGAGCAGCACGTTGCCCAGCGCGGCGGACACCCCGCTCGCCACCGCGATCACACCCCACACCCCGAACACGTACCCGGCCCCGCGACCCGCCCGCTTCATGCCCGCCACGCTGGACAACCCCTCCGGGACGTTCGAGATGACCACCGCCGCCAGCATCGCCACACCCACCCCGCCGCCACCGAGCAACGACACACCCAGCACCACCGACTCCGGCACACCGTCCAGCAACGCCCCGACCGCGATCGCCGTGCCACTGCCCGCCTGATCGCCCTCCGACGGCTGGTCACTGCTGCGCTTGCGATGCCGCGCACCCCGGCGCGCCAACAACCCGTTGGCCAGCACGTACACCACCGCACCACCCGCGAACCCCAGCGAGGTGGCCGGCAACCCGCCGGTCTGCTCGGCCTCGTCCATCAACTCGAACGCCGCAGCCGCCATCAACACCCCCGCGCCGAACGCCATCACGACGGCCACCACGTCACCGGGCACCCGCAGGAACCAGGCCACCAACGCGCCCAGCACCAGCGCACCGCCACCCGCCAAACCCCACAGACCCGCTTCCACCCACTGCGTCATGCACGCGGGATGACCTGCAACCCGGAGAAGAACACCTCGCGATCACCAGTGCACGAGATCGTGGTGGTCCGACACCATTGCGGCCACACCCTGTCCTAAGGTTCCGGCCATGCTGGAAACCTCGGCACGCCTGCTGCGCCTGCTGGCCCTGCTGCAGTCCCGCCGCGACTGGCAAGGCAGCGAACTGGCCGACGAACTCCACATCAGCCCGCGCACGGTCCGCCGCGACGTCGACCGCCTCCGCGAACTCGGCTACCCCGTCAACGCCACCACCGGCTCCTTCGGCGGCTACCGCCTCGGCGCCGGCGCCGAACTGCCCCCGCTGCTGCTCGACGACAACGAAGCCGTCGCCGTCGCCGTGGCCCTGCGCACCACACCGGTCACCGGCCTCGAAGAAGTCTCCCTGCGAGCCCTGCTCAAACTCGAACAAGTACTGCCCTCACGGCTGCGCCACCACGTGTCCGCCCTCGAACACGTCGAACAGGTCCCACGCGACCACCCGGCCCCCGCCGTCGACCCCGAACTGCTGACCACCCTCGCCACCGTCTGCCGCGACAGCGAGACCATCCGCTTCGACTACCACTCCCACGACGGCACCCCCACCCGCCGCCGCGCCGAACCCCACCGCCTCGTGAACTGGGGCCGCCGCTGGTACCTCGTCGCCTGGGACTGCGACCGCGCGGACTGGCGCAGCTTCCGCGTCGACCGCATCACACCACCGGCACCACCCTTCGGCCCCCGCTTCACCCCGCGCGAACTCGACGCCACCACCTTCGTCGCCTCCCGCGTCACCTCCGCCGCCTGGCGCTTCCAAGCCCGCGTCCTCATCCACGCACCCGCCGCAGAGGTCGCCGCCCGCATCAACGCCGCCATCGGCACCGTCGAAGCCGTCGACCCCTCGACATGCCTGCTCGTCACCGGCTCCGACTCCGTGGAAACCCTCGCCGTGTGGATCGGCATGCTCGGCTTCGACTTCGAGATCACCTCACCACCGGAACTGGTGCAACACGTCCGCACCCTTGCGGCCCGGTACGCACGGGCCGTACAAGACTGACCATGGCCATCACGGGACGGGACATCGAGCACCTGCTCTACACCGACACACCCGACCCGGTCCTGGTCGTGCACCAGGGCGCGACGCAGATCGTCGCCTCCGACGAACTGGAAGACCACACCGGCGCCGTGGTGGTGTGCTCCCGCTCCGAGGTCCTGCGGCACGTGGGGGAGCGGGACCTCAGCGAAGCCGAACTGACGGCGATCGCGGCCACACTGGAAGCGGCCATCCAAGACCCGCACCAACCGCGACCGCTCTGGCCCGCCTGACCGAACCCGGCCACGCCCCTCAGCCCGAGAACAACACCACCAGACCGATCACGATCAACACCACCGGCAACGCCACGTGCCCCCACCGGGCCAACGCCCGCGCCACCACCTGACGCGAAGCCAGGAACCAGCCCGCCAGGCACCACACACCCACCAGGGCCAGGAACACCACCACGTAGAGCCACAAGGCGTCCGCCACCGTGAAGACCGGGACGTAGACGCCGATGTTGTCACCGCCGTTCGCAAGCGTCACACCCGCCACCGCGAGGACACCCGGAGCCGCGGAGAGCTCGTCGGAGTCATCGGAGCCACGCCACAGCGACCAAGCGGCCTTCACACCCAGCACCAAGGGGATGAGCCCCAGCCACGGCCGGAACTGCGCGGGAAGCAACGACGCACCAAGAGCACCGAGCACCGCCACCGCGAGGATCCCCGCGAAACCCAGGTACTGACCCACGACGACCCGCCAGGCCGACCTGGCACGCGAGAAGAACAGCGCGAGGACCACCAGGTCGTCGACGTTCGTCACCACGAACATCCCCGCCGCCTGACCGATCACCCCAAGATCCACGGCGGAAATTCTGCAGCACCGACGCCATCGGACTCGAAACAGCACTCGAACTCACCGCGGAGGCAGGGAAGCCGGCACAGTTCCTGCACGCCTACCTCGGCTCACTCGACCACGTGCACGCACTCACCGCACGGATCGCCGCGCGGGGGAGCCGGACCTGCTCGTCAACGACCAGCAGACCGGCTCCACACCGCACACCCCTACCTCGCCGCCCTCCTGCGAGGACTACACGCCTGACCGCGGGGGACCGGCCGCCACGAACGCCCGCAACTCCTCCAACTCCAGCGCACCACCATCAGTCAACAACCACGTCACCCCCGCCTCCTCGTACTCCCGCACCCCCTGCGGCAACACACCACCACCCCACAACGCCACATCACCGTCGACCGGCCCACCCGACGCCACGAAATCAGCCTTCACCCGCGCCGCGTCGGCAGGGGAGAGCACCACCAGCCCGTCCTCCCCGAACGTCGCCGGCACCACACCCGCCGCCTGCGCCGCCGCACGGAACGGCGTCTCACGCGGCCAGATCCCGCCCACCCAGATCGGCACCTCCACCGGCTCCAACCGCACGCCCGACACCTGGAACAGCGGACCCCGGTGCTCCACCACCTCACCCGACAACAACGCCCGCAGCAGCTCCACACCCTCGGACATCGCCTCCGCCCGCGACACCCGCTCGCCGAAGGGGGAGAAGTCCTGCGGCACACCCGCACCCACACCCAGGACCAACCGCCCACCCGACAACCGCTGCAACGTCGACGCCTCCAACGCCACCTTCCACGGACGCCGACGCCCCAACGACGTCACCAACGGCCCCAGCCGGATCGACGACGTCCGCGCCGCCACCGCACCCAACGCCACCCACACGTCCGCCACCACCGGCTCACCCGGCACCACCACGTGGTCCCACAGGAAGAACCCGTCCCACCCCGCCTCCTCCGCGGCGACGGCGAGCGACACCAGCACCGAAGGGTCACCCAGCGACGAGCCGAACGAAGGCACATAGATCGCATAGCGCATGCCCCGAGTGTGGCAAGCACCCCCGACAAGATCATTCACACGCGGGGGAGCAGCACCAACGCCGGATCAGCGCCCCTCGCCGATCGCACCGTCCAACTGCTCCCTGAGGATGTCCGCATGCCCCGCGTGGCGAGCCGTCTCCGTCACGACGTGCACCAGAACGTTGAACAACATCACGTCAGGACGCGGCCACCACGGCACATGACCAGGCGAATCCACCGCAAGAGCAGAAATCGACGCATCCGAATGCGCCCACACGCGCCGATAACGACCCACGATCTCCTCACGCGTCTCCTCATCAGTCGCCCTCATGTCCGCACCACGCGCCGCAAGGTCGTCCCACCGCGGCATCGGCTCCGGAAACGGCCGCCCGAACACCTCGCCGAAGTACCGGGACTCCGACAACGTCAGGTGCTTCACCAACCCGAGCAGGTTCGTCCCGGACGCCGTCAGCGGACGACGCACGTCCGCCTCGGCCAGACCGTCGAGCTTCCACAGCATCACCTCGCGCAACTCACGCAGATCGCTGTGCAGATACGCCTTCGCGAAGTCATCGATCACAGCCGTGCAGCCTGCCACGCGCGTCTCTAACGCCACGGTGACGAAAGAGCGCGTCAGTGAAGCGGCAGAAGGGACCGTCAGCGGCCCGGACGGCTGGAACTCCCGTGGGCGGCGCGTCCACGTCGACGGCCCGTCCGCAGCGGTGCGAGGCAGCGCGAACTGCGGCGCGCACTGCGGGGCGGCCGACGCGGGCCCACAGGCGTGGCGGGAGAGACTCCGAGGAGGGCCCGATCCACGTTACTTGACATAATGTAGATTATCGGCGAAACGGCGACCTGCGGAGATCGTTCCGGAAGTGGTTCGCCGCCGTGTGTTGGCGCGTCTGCAAGCATCGGCCGACGGGCAGGCCGGCCGTCCTCGCAGACGCCTCAACATCCTCCTCGTCCTCGGCGGTGCCGGAGCGCGGTCGACACCGACGAGTCGTCAGAGAGACGTACGCAGAGGGACGCCATTACGCTCACGATCCCCGACAAGTGACGCCACCTGGTCCAGCGCCCGGCAAACCGGGCGAAACGGACATTTCATGCATAATCGCCATTATCCAGCACAAGCGCGCGGAAATGTCGGTGCTGTGCGGTACAAGATCCATATGCACGTGCTCGCCGCCCAGGACGCCTTCTTCCTCGCCCGCCGGACCCGCAAGGACTCCCCGCACACCACAGCGGCCTACCAGCGCGATCTCTCCGGCGTGAACGCACTCCTGGCCGAGACGCTCCTCTCCCCCGTCGAAGACCTCACGGTCGCCGACCTCACCGGCGCGAACCTCCGCAATGCTTTCGGGTTGTTCGCCGACACCCACGCCAAGAGCTCCGTGCTGCGGGCCTGGTCGACGTGGAACCAGTTCCTGACGTTCTGCGTGGCGGAGGACCTCATCGCCGGCAACCCGATGGGTGCGGTGGCCCGCCCGAAGACCCCTCCCCTCGTGCCCAAGCCGTTGCGGGGTGAGGACACGCCCGAGCAGTTGCTGACGGCGGCCGCGGAGGGTGCGCGCAAGGGTCGTGACCCGTGGCCGGAGCGGGATGTGCTGGTCATCGCGCTGGGGTTGGTCGCGGGGTTGCGCAGTGCGGAGATGCGCACGTTGACGCTGGCGAGCATCGTGGGGCGTGAGGGTGACAAGAGGTTGCACGTGAAGGGCAAGGGCAATCGTGACCGGTCGGTGCCGATCGAGCCGCCGATGGAGCGGATCGTGGAGGCTTACCTGGCGAGTTGCCGGAGTCGTTTTCCGCAGGGGCGGTTCGACCGGGACAGCGCGTTGTTGCGGGATCGGCACGGTGAGCCGATCGGGCGTGGTGGGTTGGAGTACCTGGTGAAGTCGTGTTTCCGGTGGGCGGGGTTGAACGACC
Organism: Lentzea sp.; assembly: GCA_030146905.1. The sequence continues at coordinate 6,005 of JASLAV010000081.1, forward strand.
GGGTGCCGACGGGGGCGAATCTGCACGCGTTGCGGCACACGTTCGCGACGCGGCTGGCGGAGGACGGTGCGTCGGCGAGCGAGATCATGGCGTTGCTGGGGCATGCGAGTCTGGCGACGAGTCAGAACTACATCGAGGCGACGGCGCGGGAGCGGCGGGCCGCGGTGGCGAGCAATCGGACGTATCGGGCGCTCAAGGACATGTAGCGGGGTTCTACCGCGGTGCGGGACTCTCGGTGCGGACGTGTGGACCGGGGGTCGCCCGGTTGCCTGGTCGTTGGGCCGGGTGGGTGATCTGCTGGTGCGGAAACCGCATTTCAGGGGTACCCAATGAGAATGAGATCCGTGTGGCGTGGGGCCATCTCCTTCGGGTTGGTGACGATCGCCGTGCGCCTCTACACGGCTGTCGAGGAGCACGACTTCCGTTTCAACCAGGTGCACCGGGAGGACGGGGGGCGCATCAAGTACAGGCGCGTCTGTTCGGTGTGTGGTGAAGAGGTGGAGTATTCGGAGATCACCAAGGGCTATGAGCTGGACGACGGCCGGATGGTGATCATGGAGAACGAGGACTTCGAGAAGCTGCCGGTGAAGACCGACAAGTCGATCGACGTGCTGGAGTTCGTGCCGGTGGAGGAGATCGATCCGATCTACTTCCAGAAGACGTACTACCTGGAGCCGGACAAGGCGGCGGCGCGGCCGTACGTGTTGTTGCGGGACGCGTTGGTGAAGACGGGCCAGCTGGCGGTCGTGAAGATCACGATCCGGCAGAAGGAGACGTTGGCGACGATTCGTGCGCGTGACGACGTGCTGGTGATGCACACGATGTTGTGGCCGGACGAGATCCGCAAGGCGGAGTTCGACTTCCTGGATTCGGACGTGGAGGTGCGGCCGCAGGAGTTGAAGATGGCGACGTCGTTGGTGGAGTCGATGGCGGGTGATTTCGATCCGGCGACGTTCACCGATGACTACCGGGACGCGTTGGAGAAGGTCATCGCGGCGAAGGCGGAGGGTGCTGAGCTGCCGGAGCAGCCGGAGTCGGAGGACAAGGGCGAGGTCATCGATCTGATGACGGCGTTGGAGCGCAGTGTGGAGAAGGCGAAGGCGGGGCGGAAGGGCGGGAAGAAGGTTCCGCCGAAGAGGAAGGCTTCGTCGGCGTAGATGGCGGGGCTCGAGGAGTACCGGCGCAAGCGGGATCCGGGGCGGACGCCGGAGCCCGTGCCTGCTGCTGCGGAGGAGTTGCCGCGGGGCGCTGATGACACGTTCGTGATCCAGGAGCACCACGCGAGCAGTCTGCATTGGGATGTGCGGCTGGAGCGGGGTGGTGTGCTGGTGTCGTGGGCGGTGCCGAAGGGGTTGCCGCCGACGACGGATGTGGTGCGGCTGGCTGTGCACACCGAGGATCACCCGTTGGAGTATGCGGAGTTCTCGGGTGAGATTCCGCGGGGTGAGTACGGCGGCGGCGAGATGTTCATCTGGGATCGCGGCCGGTACGAGACGGTGAAGTGGTCGGACCGCGAGGTGGACGTGGTTCTGCGTGGTCGTCGTGTCGAGGGTCAGTTCGTGTTCTTCCGGTCGGGTGGGGACGGGAAGAACTGGATGGTGAAGCGGCGGCATGCTCCGGCGCGGCCGGACTGGCAGGTGTTGCCGGAGTTGCTCAAGCCGATGCTGGCGGTGCCGGGTCCTCTCCCCCACGATGACGATGGTCAGTGGGCGTATGAGTTCAAGTGGGACGGTGTGCGGGCGATCCTGCGGGTGGAGGGTGGCCGGGTTCAGGCGTGGTCGCGTCTGGGGAACGACATCACGGTGGCGTATCCGGAGTTGCAGGGCGTGGGTGAGCAGCTGGGGTCGACGGAGGCGTTGCTCGACGGTGAGATCGTGGCGTTGCGGGACGGGCGGCCGAGTTTCAGCGCGTTGCAGAACCGGATGCACGTGAGCAAGTCGGATGCGGCGCGGCGGGCGGCGCGGCAGTACCCGGTGACGTTGTTGTTGTTCGACCTGTTGCACCTGGATGGTCGGTCGACGTTGCAGTTGCCGTTGTGGCAGCGGCGGGAGTTGTTGCGGGAGCTGGAGTTGCGGGGTCCGCATTGGCTGGCTCCCCCGTCGTACGACGAGGACGGTGCGGCGGTGCTGGCGGCGAGTCGTGAGCAGGGGCTCGAGGGTGTGGTGGCGAAGCGGTTGGACTCGGTGTACCAGCCGGGGATGCGGTCGCCGGTGTGGCGCAAGATCACCGATCTGATGGCGCAGGAGGTGGTGATCGGTGGCTGGCGGATGGGTGAGGGCAAGCGGTCCGGGGTGATCGGGGCGTTGTTGCTGGGTATTCCGCGGGGTGACGGGTTGGCGTTCGCGGGGTCGGTGGGTACCGGGTTCAACGATGCCGAGCTGGAGGTGTTGACGCCGCGGTTGAAGGCGTTGGCGCGCAGGTCGTCGCCGTTCGTGACGGAGATGCCGAGGGAGAGGTCCAGGGGCGCGCGGTGGGTGGAGCCGGAGCTGGTGGCGGAGGTGGTGTTCCGGCAGTGGACGCCGGACGGGCGGATGCGCTTTCCGGCGTGGCGGGGGTTGCGGCCGGACAGGTCGCCGGAGGAGGTGCGTCGCGTTGAGCAGCAGTGATGCCTCGAAGGAGGTGTCGGTCAAGGTCGAGGGCCGGGTGCTGAAGCTGACGAACCTGGAGAAGTTGTTGTACCCGGAGTTCGGGTTCACCAAGGGTGAGGTGATCGATTACTACACCCGGATCGCTCCTGTGCTGCTCCCCCACCTGAAGGACCGTCCTGTGACGTTGAAGCGGTATCCGAACGGGGTGGACGGGAAGTGGTTCTTCGAGAAGAACGCGCCGGAGCACCGTCCTGAGTGGGTGCGGACGATGCGGTTGGAGTCGCCGGGGAGCACGAAGGGCAACGAGTTCGTCAACTACGTGATGGTGGACGAGTTGGCGACGTTGGTGTGGCTGGCGAACCTGGCGGCGTTGGAGTTGCACGTGCCGCAGTGGACGGTGGGGCCGCGTGGGGGCAAGCGGGATCCTGATCTGCTGGTGTTCGACCTGGATCCGGGTGCTCCGGCGACGGTGGTGGAGTGTTGCCGGGTGGCGGAGCTGGTGCGGACGGTGCTCGACGACGACGGTGTGGACGCGTGGGCGAAGACGTCGGGCAACAAGGGCATGCAGGTGTACGCGTATGCGCCGGCGAAGGACACGTCGGAGTACGCGAAGGCGGTGGCGCGGCGGTTGGCGAAGGAGTTCCCGCGGCTGGTGGTGTCGACGATGGCGAAGGCGCAGCGCACGGGGAAGGTGCTGATCGACTGGTCGCAGAACAACCCGGCGAAGACGACGGTGGCGCCGTATTCGTTGCGGGCGCGGGAGCGGCCGGCGGTGTCGACGCCGGTGACGTGGGACGAGGTCGAGGAGTGCCAGGTGGTGGAGGATCTGGTGTTCACGGCGGACGAGGTGTTGGAGCGGGTCGACGTGGTGGGTGAGCTGTTCGGGGGTTGATAGTCTGGCCGACTGCCTACCTGGGGGTTTGCCGTGAAGATCGAGCTCGTCGACCATGATCCCGCGTGGCCGGGTCTGTACGAACGGGAGCGGGCCCGGATCCTGTCGGTGTTGCCGGGTGCGGAGTTGGAGCACGTCGGGTCGACGTCGGTGCCGGGGTTGTGTGCGAAGCCGTTGGTCGATGTGATGCTGGTGGTGGGTGACGCGGCGGACGAGGCGTCGTACGTGCCGGCGTTGGAGGCGGCCGGGTATCGGGTGGTGGTGCGGGAGGACGACTGGCACGACCACCGGATCCTGAAGGGCCCGGACACGGACATCAATCTGCACGTGTTCTCGCGTGGGTGTGCGCAGGTGCGGCGGCATCTGCTGTTCCGGGACTGGCTGCGGGCGAACGAGGCGGACCGTGAGCTGTACGCCTCGACGAAGCGGGCGTTGGCGGAGTCGGAGTGGGCTCGGGTGCAGGACTACACGGACGCGAAGAACGCCGTGGTGCTGGAGATCCTCGAACGCGCCTATGTGGAGTGGCGGCTGCCGTCGGATGACGTGGAGTACGTGACGGAGACGCGGTCGGGGAACGTGCGGATCGTGCTGGAGGAGCACGACCCGCGGTGGGCGCGGTGGTACGCGGTCGAGGAGGCGCGGATCCTGGCGGCGCTGGGCGGTGCGGTGCTGCGGCTGGAGCACGTCGGGTCGACGTCGGTGCCGGGGCTGGCGGCGAAGCCGCTGATCGACGTCCTGCTGGTGGTGCCGGACTCGGGTGACGAGGACGCGTACGTGCCGGCGTTGGAGCGGGCCGGGTACTACCT
>JASLAV010000153.1 GCA_030146905.1 Lentzea sp.
GGTGGGCGCGGCGGCCACCAGGTTCCGCAGCGCCACCTCCTGCTCGCCCGCCATCTTGGCCAGTTCCGCCGCCTCGCCGCCGACCTCCAGGCCGCGCTTGCGCACGCGGGCGAGCACCTGCAGCACGCTGTCGTGGATCGAACGCGCGAGCCGTTCACGTTCCGCCGTGGCCGCTTCCGCCCTGAGAGCCTGGGCGAGCAGCACCGCCGAACGCCGTGCGGTGGCGGAGGCCATGCCGACGACCATGCCCGCGCCGCCCAGCAGCACGACGTCGCGCAGCAGGTCGAGGCTCGGCACACCCTTCGACAGGTAGGTGGAGAGACCGACCGCGAGCCCGCCCGCGAGCCCCGCGTACGCCCCGCCGAGCGCGCCCAGCGCCACCGCGGGGACGCACGCCCAGATCGTCGTGATCAACGGGACGTTCAGCGTCAGCAGCTGGTGGTCGGACATGATCAGCGGAGAGAGCGACAGCAGCCCGCAGGTGAGGACCAGGTCGGTCAGCACGACCGGCCACCGCCTGCCCCACGTCGTGCTGTAGGCGCGGCTCGTGAACACGGACCACAGCGCCATCACCCCGAGCGTGGTCCACGCGAGCCACGGCCGGGTGTAATAGGAATGGTTCGCGATGACGTTCGCCGCCGCGAACAGGAATGTGACTATGCGTAGCGCGATCGTCCCGCGCCACAGGGGCGTGGCCGGGTCGTCGATCACCTTCGTCACACGTTCGGCAGGCTCGTTGGGCACGCTGTGCTCCTTTCGGGCACCATCCTGCCGCGAGAACGTGTGCTGGCTAACCCCCAGGTGGCCGTCTTCTGCCGAACGGAGGAATGTGCGACGCTCTCCGGGGTCAGGTGGGGAGGGCGTACAGGTGCGCGACTGGCCGGTGTGGACATTGCGACGGCCCGCGCTCTGCTACTGGTTGCTCATCGACTTCGCCGCTCTGGCGACCGTCATCTACGTGATCGTGTCGACGGCAACGCCGTCATCCTCCGAGATCGGCAGGTTCGCCGCCATCGCGGGAACAGCCGGCGCGGTGATCATCGGCAGCTCGATCTACAGCCACCGCATCGGCGAGACCGAGCGCAACCCGTGGGCCGCACACCTCTCCTACCTGACGGCGGGCATCCTCGCCCTGCCGCCGAACCTGCTGGTGCTGCTCCTCTTCGGCCCCGCCCTGCACTGCCTGCTGGCACAACGTCCGGAGACCTACCGCTGGTTCTACACCCTGAGCGCCACGGCCCTGTCGGTCTTCGCCACCCGCTACCTGCTCGGCTGGACGGACCCGCGGGCGAGCCTGCTGCTCATGGTGGTCGGCGCGGTCGTCCTGCTGGCCCTGCGCGCGGCACTGATCGCGTTCGGCCTGAAGCTGCGCAACCCGTCCGCCACCTTCGAGGAGAACGTCGGCGAACCGATCGACGTCATCCTCGGCGTCGTCGCGGTGTCCATCGGCGGCCTGATGGGCTGCGTCGCGCTGACCAACGCCGTCCACGCGCTGATCGCCGGCCCGTCCCTGGCCCTGCTGGAACGAGCGGCCCAGCTCCCGCAGTGGCGCCGGTCGGCCCAGCGCGACGCCAAGACCGGCCTCGCCAACGCGGTGCACTGGGACAGCAGGGCGCGCTACGAACTCACCAAGGGCTCGGACCGCACCCGCCCGATGGCCGTCATGCTCCTCGACCTCGACCACTTCAAGAGGGTCAACGACGAGGTCGGCCACCTGGCGGGCGACGCTGCACTGGCCGCGATCTCCCTGCTGCTGCGCGGCACAGTCCGCCGAGGAGACCTCGTCGGCCGCTTCGGCGGCGAGGAGTTCGTGGTGCTGCTGCCGGAGGCCACCCCCGACGAAGCCGAGTCGGTGGCCGAACGGGTGCGCAAGGCCGTGGCGGCGCTGCGGGTGCCCACGATGGCCACCGACGGCAAGCCGCACGAGCTGTCCGGCCTGACCGTGTCGATAGGAGTGGCCACCACCACCCGGTTCGGCTACCAGCTGCCCGACCTGCTGGTGGCGGCGGACGCGGCGTTGCTGGCGGCCAAGGCGTACGGCCGCAACCTCGTGTCGATGGCCTAGGCCGACCTTCTCCTAGAGCTCCTCGACCCGTTCGCTCTTGTCGTCCCTGGGAGCGGTGTCCTGGGGGTTCAGCACGTCCACCTTCTCCGGCTTCTGCACCGCGTCCGCATCGGACACGAGCGACCGGATCCCGGAGTTCAGCACCGCGAGCAACGGCACGGCGAGCAGCGCGCCGGCGATGCCGCCCACGACCAACCCGCCCGCGATCGCCAGGATCACGGCCAGCGGGTGCAGCTTGACCGCACGGCCCAGCAGGATCGGCTGCAGAACATGCGACTCCAGCTGCATCACGCCGATGAGCACGGCCAACACCACCAGCGCCGCGATCGGTCCGTTGGTCACCAGCGCGACCAGCACAGCGATGGCTCCCGTGAACACCGCACCGATGATGGGGATGAACGCGCCGAGGAACACCAACGCCGACAGCGGCACCACGAGCGGCACGCCGATGATCGCCAGGCCGATGCCGACACCCAAGGCGTCCACGACGGCGACCGCTGCCGTCGCGCGCACGTAGGAAACGAGAGAGCTGAACCCGCGGCGGCCCGCCACGTCGACGCGCTGGCGCACGTCGCGAGGGACCGCACGGGTCACGAAGCGCCAGATGCCGTCGCCGTCGTGCAGGAAGAAGATCAGGGTGAACAGGGCCAGCAGCAGGCCGGTCAGCGCCTCGCCGACCGTCGCGGCGGTGGTGAGCGCGCCGGACGTGATCTCGGCCTGGTTCTCCTTGATCGTCCTGACGATGTCGTTGAGGTAGTTCTGCAGCTGCTGGTCCGACAGGTGCGCCGGTCCGTCCTTGAGCCAGCGCTGGATCGTGTCGAGCGAGTTGCCCACCTGCGACTGCAGTTCGGGAAGGCCGCGGGAGAACTCGCTGATCACGAACGTCAGCACGCCGCCGAGCACGCCGATGCCGATGATCATCATCACGGTCGTCGCCACGCCGCGCGGCACCCGCCACTCGACGAGCTTCGCCACGCCCGGCGAGAGCAGCGCGGCCAGGAGCAGCGCGATTGCGACCGGGATCACTATCGACGCGAGGTAGCCCAGGACGTACGCCACCACGTACAGCGCGGCCACCACGACCACGAACCGCCAGCTCAGCGCGGCACTCACCCGCAGCAGCACGGGAACGCGGCTGCTGATCTCCGACTCCGGTGTGCTCACGGACCTCACGTTAACTGTTCTGCCCCTCGCCAAGCCGGAACCTGTTGGGAATGATCCGGTTTGTCGGGGGAGGGACGAAAGTGATCAAGCCGGAAGACTTGACCGAAGTCGAACGCCAGGTAGCCGGTGCCTACGCGGGTGGCACCGAGATCGACCTGACCGGGCAGAGCGTGCGCGGCGAGGTGCTCACCGGATTGCTGACCGGCATGTACCGGGTGCCGCGCAGAGGATTGCCGGCGCTGCGACTTCGAAACGCCCGGATCACCGGCAAGTTCGAGCTGGAGGGCACCCGCGTCACGCGGGTCATCGACCTCACCCACTGCACCTTCGAGGAGGCGCCCGACCTCCGGATGGCCCGCCTCATCGGCCTGCGCCTGCGCGGCACCCGCGTTCCCGGTCTGCAGGGCCGAAACCTGCGCGTCTTCAGCGACCTCGTCCTGGAAGCCGGCTTCACCTGCACCGGCACGGTCGACCTCACCGACGCCGCCGTGGACGGCACCCTCCGCCTGGCCGGCGCGGTCCTGCGCTCCACCACCGACCACGCCCTCCTCGGCGCGCGGCTGCGGGTCAGCGGATCCATCCAGGCCATCGCGATGCGGGCCGACGGAGAGGTCCGGCTGCGCGGCGCGACGATCGGCGGCAGCGTCCACCTCGGCGGCGCGCGGCTGGTCAACACGGGACGCGAGGCGCTGGAGGCGTCCGGCATCGTGGTGGCGGGCAACGTCTTCTGCAACGCGGAGGGCGGGCGGTTCACCGTGGACGGGCGGGTGCTGCTCGACGGCGCGCGCGTCGGCGGCAACCTCGAGTTCACCGGCGCCCGCCTGCACTCCACCCACCGCGTCGACCAGGTGCTGGTCCTGCCGCACGGACTGGCCGACGAGGCCGCGACGCTCGTGGCCGACCGCATCAGGGTCGAGGGCAACGTCGAGCTGGACGACGGCTTCACGAGCACCGGCACGGTCCGGCTGCCGAACGCGAGCATCGGCGGGTACCTGCGGATGTCCGGTGCGGTGATCGGGCCGCGCGACGTCGCGGAGGAGCTCGCCGGTGACGTCACGAACCGGATCCCCGTCGCCCTGCACGCGGACGGCATGGAGGTCCGCGGCGACGTCGAGGCCCGCAGCGCCGTCAACGGCGCGGGCACCCGGTCGTTGCCCCTGCAGACCTACGGCCAGGTCCGGCTGTCGAACGCGCACATCATGGGCAGCGCCAGCATGTCCGGTGTCTCGCTGCACGGTCCCGGCATCGACGTGCTGTTCGCCGACCGGCTCCGCGTCGGCGGAACGCTCTTCCTGCGCGAGCTCAGGGCGAAGGGCTCCGTCCGGCTGCAGAACGCCAACATCGGCTCCACCCTCGACATGTCCGGCGCACAGCTGACGCTGCCGCGGCTGCGCGGCAACGGCACCCAGAAGCCGTCGCTCGACGCCCGTGCCATCACGATCGGCAAGGACCTGTTGTGCAGCCGCGGGTTCACCGCGGTCGGCGGCGTGCGGATCAGGCTGGGCGAGGTCGGCAAGATGGCGACGTTCAGCGACTCGCACCTCGGCTCGACGTCCGCGGACATCGCGTTGAACGCCTACGGCCTCACCGTGCACCAGTTCCGGCTGCACATCCCCGCGGGTCAGCAGCCCAAGGGCAAGGTCGTGCTGAGCAGGCTGAAGGCGGTCTCCGTCACCGACGGGCCCGGCCTGTGGGACGCGGAGGGCGGCGTCGCCGTCGACGACTTCGAGTTCGCCGGCATCACCGCCGATCCCGACGTGCCCGTGGAAACGCGGCTGCAGTGGCTGCGCAAGGTGCAGCCGGACTTCGCGCCGGGACCGTACGAACAGCTCGCCGCCGTCTACCAGCAGGGCGGCGAGGAGGAGCTCGCGCAGAAGGTCCAGCTGGAGAAGCAACGCCGCCGCTACTCCGAGCTCGGCAAGGCCGGGCGGGTCTGGGGCTTCGTCCAGCGGTGGACCGTCGGGTACGGCTACCGGCCGTGGCTCGCCATCTGCTGGCTCGGCGTGTTCTGGCTCGGCGGCGCGCTCTGGTTCAACTGGCACACGATGGTCAAGCTCAACTCCGACGAGGACCCGGTGTGGAACGCCTGGCTCCTCGCGCTCGACCTGCTGATCCCGATCATCGACTTCGGCCACGACGGGAAGTGGCAGTTCACGGGCGCTTCGCAGTGGATCTCGGCGACCCTCGTCGCCGTCGGCTGGGTGCTCGCGTCGACCGCCGCGGCAGGCGCCGCCCGCGTGCTGAAGCGGGTGTGACCGTCACACGATGTAGTTAATCGGGTGCCCAGAGCGTGCGTCCGGGGTGGCGGGGGTGGCAGAGTCGCCGACGTCGACTTGATCAGTTGATCGTCGGCGAATCCTTGAGCGCCACCGAGTAGCGAGGTTCCTGCGTTGTCCTCTGCCGATCTGCGAGCGAAGACGGGAGCGAACGGCATCCGCCGGTTCGCCACCCGAGCGCTGCTCGCTGTCGGTGGTGCGATCGCCGGGACGGCCGTTGCCTGGGCGCTGACCACCTCTTCGGCGCACGCCGCCGAAGACGTGCAGCAGTTCGACGTCGTCACCAAGATCATTTCGAAGACGGACGAGAAGCTGCCGGTCGTCGCTCCCGCTGCCACGGCAGTGCACAAGATCGACGAAACGTTGCGAACCGAGCAGCAGAAAGCTCGCGCAGCCCTGCCGGAGATGCAGGTCTCCACGACGGTCGAGAAGATCGCCGAGCGGATCCTGCCCCAGGCCACGAGGACCGTTCAGTCCGAGACGCCCGCTGTTGAGCGGTCGTTGGACGTGACGTTCTCCGAGACCCCGGCACCCACCACCGAGACCGGTCAGTCGCCGGTCGCGAAGGTGATCACGCAGGTCGCCGGCCCGTCCGGTGCCACGTGGACCGACCTGTTGGAGCACAACGACTCCGTCGTGCCCTCACAGCAGCGTCCGTCCCTGCCCAGCAACCCGTTCCCGAAGCTGCCCGTCCCGGCCCCCGCGCCGGTGCAGTGCACTTCGTGCTCCGACGGTTCTGGTTCTGCGAAGGGCAGCGCGATCGCTGCTCTCGCTGCGTCCGGCAATGCTCTCGGCACCTCGGTGGCGCGCGCTCTCGCGCCGTCCACCGACGAGGTGACCGTGACGCCGGGCAAGCAGCCCGGTATCAACCCCGACTGATTTCAGCGCGCGGTCCGCGGCAGCCTCCTCCCCCGGCTGTCCGGAAGTCGACCGTCGCGCTTTTTTTGTGCGCTCCTTTCGGTCGACCACCGCGTGCGACTCCCCCGGTGATGACGCGCCCATTCCCCGTGCGCGTCCGGCCCCATCCCCCATGAACCCCCCTGACATCAGGGGACTTTGGAAGAAGGAGACCCAATGCAGACCTGGGCAAAGCGCGGACTTCAGACCGCGTTTGTCACTGGTGGTTTGCTGATGCTCGGTACGGGCATCGCTTCTGCCCAGGAGAACGTCGACCCGGACGCCGCCCCGCCGGCCGTCGACGTCGCGGCTTCCATCCCGATCAAGGCCGACCAGAACAAGTTCGCCACGCCGGTCAGGGAAGTGACCGTCCCCAAGGTCGACCGCTCGGTCAGCACGGACCACGTCACCAGCGCGGTGCCCACCCGCACGGCAGCGCCCGTCGCGAACCCGCTGATCCGCCAGACGAGCCACCAGCTGCAGGGCACCGCGTTCCAGAACGTGGTGCGCGGCAACAGGATCCAGGGCCACCTCGATGTGCCGTTCAACATCTGCGGCAACTCGATCGCGGTCCTCGCGGACGCCGAGGCGACCGGCGACTGCTCGCAGAACACGCACCGCGACGGCACGATCGTCACCGATGGCGCGGGCCAGGCACTCGCCGGCAACGTCGTCGCGGTCGACCACGCCCTCCCGGTCCAGGTGACCGGCAACGCGGCCGGCGTGGGTGGCAACTCGACCACCGACGGCAAGGCCGAGCAGGTCTCCACGACCGGCGGCGACATCACCACCAACGGTGACAAGGGTTCCCTCTCCGGCAACGTCGTCGCCGAGCGCGGCGCGACCCCGGTCCAGGTCACCGGCAACGGCGTCGGTGCCGCCGGTATCGCCGAGGCCAACTCCACCGCCGACACGTTCGCCTCCTCCGAAGGCGACATCACCACCAGCGGTGACAACAGCTCGATCTCCGGCAACGCCGTGCCGGTCCCGCTCGCCCCGCTGACCGAGGTGAACGGCAACTCGGTCGCCGGTGTCGGCAACGCCACCAGCGACTCGGTGCAGACCGGTGCCGCCTACGCCGGCGGCAAGACGGTGACCAGCGGCGACCCGGCCACCCTTGCCGGCAACGTCGCCTCGCCCGCCCTCGCGGGCCCGATCACGGTCGACGACAACGCGGCCGCCGCGGCCGGCAACGCGACCGCGATCAGCGACACCACCAACGAGTCGATCGCCGGCGGCGAGACCCACACCAACGGTGACGGCTCCACGGCGTCCGGCAACGTCGCCGGTGCGCCCATCTCGCTCCCCGTCGCCGCGGGCGGCAACGGTGCGTCCGCCGTCGGCAACGCCCTGACCGACCACTCGAACAAGGCGACCTCGACGGCGGGCGGCAACGTCTTCACCGTCGGCGACAACTCGGTCCTGTCGGGCAACATCGCCGACGTCCCGCCGGCCACCGCCATCGACGCCTGCGGCAACGGCGCGTCGGTCGCGGGCCAGTCCGTCGGCACCTGCGAGAACGACGTCAAGTCGACCACGGGTGGCTACCAGGGCACGCTCGGCAACGACTCCGTCGGCTCCGGCAACGTGGCGCAGACGCCTCTCGCCGCTCCGGTCGAGGCCTACGCACTGGCGGCCACGGTCGCCGGCCAGGCCACCGGCACGGCCGACGAGGTCAAGGACGTCCGTTCGAGCGGCAAGCCGAACACGCAGGACGACCGCGGCACGGTTTCGAGCAACATCGTCTCCGCGCCCACCGCCATCGCTCCGCAGGTCTTCGCCGTCACGGGCGGCGTCGTGGGCAACACCACGTCGGACGCCTCGAACGACACCTCGGTCATCGCGGGCGACGCCCCGGTGGCGACCGGCAAGAAGAGCTCGGTCGCCGGCAACATCGTCCAGGTCCCGACCTCGACTCCGGCCCAGGTCTTCGGCGACGGCGTCACCGTGGTGGGCAACAACGCCACCACGGCCGACAACGCCACCGACATGAAGGCGGGCGGCGAGGCCCTCACCACCGGTGAGCGGGGCTCCATCGCCGGCAACGTCATCTCGGCTCCGGTCGCGACCGGCACCCAGGTGCTCGGCTGGTCGGTCGGCGGCGGCAGCAACGTCGACGCCGTCGCCACCAACGACCTCGACTCGGTCGCGGGCGGCGACGTCAAGAGCAACGGTGACGGCGGCTCCGTCTCCGGCAACCTGGTCGGCGCGCAGCCGGCGGTGCTCCCCGCCGTTCCCGGCAACGCCGTCTCCGCGGCGGGCATCACCACGTCCGACTCGGTCAGCGACACCAACGTCGTGTCCGGTGGCGACAGCGCCTCCAAGGCCGACGACGCGTCGGTCTCCGGCAACCTGCTCCACGCCCCCGCCAACGCCTTCACCGGCGTGTACGCGGACGCGGTCGCGGTGGCCGGCAACGCCACCACGACCACGGACAAGGTGTCGCACACCGAGGCCGGCGGCGACATGACCACGGACGGCAGCGGACCGCTGACCGCCCGCGAGACGACCGTCCCGGTCGAGGGCGCCGCCAAGCTCGCGCGCGTCCCCGTCGAGGTCGTCGGCCAGGCGACCACGCTGGGCACGAGCGACGACGCGCAGCTCACCGGCGAGGACGAGGGCGGCACCCTGCGTGCCACCCAGCTCAAGGGCATCCAGCTCCCCAAGGGCGTGGACAGCCTGATGAAGGCGAACGAGCTGCCCGTGTTCCACGGCCTCGACAAGCTGCCGCTCAACGCACTGCCGAACCCGGCCGGTCTGACCGGCCTGACGGGCCAGCTGCCCATCCAGGGTCTGCCCGGCCTGGCGCAGAAGCGTTCCTCCCTGCCGCTGAACGGCGGAACGGCCGGCATCACGCCGAACGTCCAGGGCCTGCCGCTGGGTCAGGTGCTGGAAACCGCGAAGCGCCTGGTCCCGACCGGTGCCGGCAAGCTCCCCTTGGGTGCCACCAAGCGGTCGCTGCCTTCGGTTCCGTCGGTCTCATCGGTGCCTTCGCTGCCGTCGGTTCCCTCGGTGCCCTCGCTCCCGGTGACCGCCCCGGCCCTGCCGGTGCAGGTGCCCGGTCTGCCGACCGAGCGTTCGCTGCCGGCTCTGCCGGTTGACGGCCCGGCCTCCGTCTCGGGTCTGAACCTCAACCCGACCCAGGGCCTGGCCCCGGCTCCGGCTCGTGCGAAGGAGCGTTCCGTGCCGCAGCTCCCGCAGCTGCCGCAGCTCCCCCTGAACGCCCCGGCGAAGGAGCGCTCCGTGCCGCAGCTCCCGCTGAACGCCCCGGCGCTCGCCATGATCGACCCGGCTCACCAGTTCAACCGCGTGACCGGTTCGCTGTAACACCCCGCAAGTTGTAACACCCTCCTCCGGTAAGAAGCCGAGCCCCGGCGACACGACGGTGTCGCCGGGGCTCGGTGCCGTTCGGGGGCGTCAGCCGACCACGTGGACGTCGCCCTCTGACGCGGCCAGGACCTCACCGCCGAACGCCGACCGTGCGGCGGCGACGGCGGCACCACGATCGTTGCCCGGCCAGAAGTGCGTGAGCAGCAACCGCCGGGCACCCGCGCGCCGAGCCCACGAACCCGCCGCGGCCGAGGTCATCAGCAGCCCCGAGGTGTCGCCGGGCCGGTCGGTGGCCTCGACGACGAACAGGTCCGCGTCACGACCGAGGTCCGCCAGCTCGGGCGACGGCCCGGTGTCACCGGTGTAGGCGAGCACGCGGGACGCCTCCAGCCGGACACCCGCGTTCGGCACGAAGTGCGGCAGGCCGACACCGGTCAGCCTGAACGGCCCGGCCTGCCACTCGCCCGGCAGCGCGAAGACGTCGAAGACCTCGAGCAGCGACACCTCCGGTTCGAGGCCCTGCACCCGGTCCAGCACACCCGGCGGGCAGTACAACGGCAGCCGGCCGCGCTTGCCGTAGTGGTACATGCGGAACAATCCGTGCAGGTCAGCGCAGTGGTCGGGATGCTCGTGGGTGATCACCACCGCGTCCGGTCCCGACGGCCACAGCTCCAGCAACCGCGGCAGGGTGCCGTACCCGAGGTCGAGGACGAGCCGGTAACCCGCCTCCTCCACCGCGAAACCGCTGCAAGCGCGACCCGGTTCCGGGTAAGCGCCGCAGCTGCCGAGGACCGTCAGCCGCACGGTTTGCTCAGCAGGATCCCGCGCGGTCCGAACCCGGCAGCCGAGTAGAAGGCGGCAGCCTCCTCGTTGGGCGCGAAGATGTTCGCGAAGAGGAGCGAGACACCGTGAGCAGCGGCAACGCGTTCCGCCTTCGCGACAAGAGCCGCCCCCACCCCACGGCCCCGATAACCGTCCAGCACCACGGTGTGGACGTCGGCCGCGCGCCGGGGCACCAGGATCTGGTGGTCCGGCGGGTTCCCGGGGATCAGCACCACCTCCACCATGCCGACCACCTCGCCGTCGAGCTCGGCGACCGAGATCAGCGCGTGCCCGACGGCGTCCTCGAAGTACCGGCGCACCGCCGCCTCGTCCGGGATCCGGAAGAGCTCCCGGTCGAGCTCGACGTGCCGTTCGGCGTTGGCCAAGCGCAGTCTCACCAGTGCGGGAACGTCCCCGCGTTCGGCCGGCCTGATCAGTGGATCCCGCATGGGGCCATTCTCGTGGATCAAGCCTGCGGAGCAGGAACGGCTTTCTCGGCGGCGCGACTCGTCTTCTCCCAGGCGGCCCAGGTGTCCATGCGCCGGCGGGAGATGTCGAAGGCGACGTCGTAGACCATGCTCCCGAGCAGCAACCGCAACGGCGGCTCGTCGCTGTCGACCAGGGTCATCACCGCATCGGCGGCGAGGTGCGGCTCGCTGTCGACGGACCCTTCGGCCCACTGCTTCTCGAGTTCGGCGCGCAACGGGTCGTAGACCGGGTTCGGGCTGGTCGCAGTGCTGCTCGTGTAGAGGTCGGTCCAGTAACCACCCGGCTGCACGATGGTCACCTTGACCCCGAACTGAGCGGCCTCGGCGGCGAACGCCTCGCTCATCCCCTCCAGCGCGAACTTGCTGGCGCTGTAGAGCCCTGTGCTCGGGAACCCGCCGAGTGCGCCGATGCTGGAGATCTGCAGAACGTGCCCGCCCCCGCCGGCGCGCAGCCGCGGTAACACGGCTTGGCTGACCCACAGCGCACCGAAGAAGTTGACCTCCATCTGGGCGCGCGCCTCGGCTTCGGTGAACTCCTCCACCATCCCGGTGAACAGCGCCCCGGCGTTGTTCACCACCACGTCGAGCCTGCCGAACCGGTTGACGGCCTGCTCGACGACGCCGAAGACC
>JASLAV010000158.1 GCA_030146905.1 Lentzea sp.
TGCGTTTTCACCCGGCTGGCCGACATGTTTTCTAGAACACGTTCTATCTGCAAACAATCCCGCCGAAAAGCGTCACCAAACCAGACTTGCGTCGTTAGTCGGAGCCGCTGCGAGGAACACGTTCTACCCAGGACGGCGGCAACAGCTCCGGCCAGCGCGGCTGGATCACGTCACCGGACGACTCGCCTCGCACCCGGCGCACCACCCACGGCACGACGTGCTCGCGCGCCCACCTCCAGTTCTCGGCCCGCTGGATCCGGCGGTCCACCGACGGAGCGTCGCCGAGCACCGCGCGGGTCAGCTCGTGCGAGACCCCGAGACCGTCCAGCACCGAGATGGCGATCTCGGTGTGCCCGAGGGAGTTGAGGTGCAGCCGGTCGGGCGACCACATGCGACGGTCCCGCAGCTGCCGCATCCCCCACATGTCGACCAGCACGCACGAGTGCTCGGCCGCGATCGCGCGCACGTGCTCGTTGTAGATGGCCACCCGGCCGCGCATCTTGCGGAACACCGGGTCCTCCCCGCCGTCCACGCCCGTGAAGAGGACGACCCTGGCGCCGGACTTCACCATCAGCGTGACGGCCGCGCGGTACGCGCGCATGAGGGCGTCGATGTTCACCTTCGGCCGCATGAGGTCGTTCCCGCCCGCGTAGAGCGAGACGAGGTCGGGCTCCATGGCGAGAGCGGGCTCCAGCTGCTCGCGGAAGACCTGGGACAGCAGCTTGCCGCGCACGGCCAGGTTGGCGTAGGCGAACTCGGGGTCGGCGACACCCAGGACGTCGGCGACGCGGTCCGCCCAGCCGCGCACCCCGTTCGGCCTGCCCGGATCGTCGTCGCCCACCCCCTCGGTGAACGAGTCCCCCAACGCCACAAAACGCTTGCTCATGCTCAGGACCTTATGACGCGCATTCGGAGCAGGGTTGCGCGGGGTTTGATAACGGTTGAATAACGGCGGTGTCTCGAACTGAGCCGGGTTCCCGCTCCTGGCCGTATTCCCGTTCGTGCGACTCCCCCTGGACTTGGCGAAGCCGACGCGACTGCTGGTCGCGCTGGCCGGCTGTGCGCTGGCCGTGCTGCTCACCACCGGGAGTGCCGTCGGCCAGCCCAGTACTCCCTCGACCCCCATCTCGACCCCGCCGCCCGGAAGTGGCGGGACGGGCGACGAGGTCGTGCAGACGCAGTGGGGTCCGCTCGGACCTGCCGACCGGGACTTCATGAACCGGGTCAAGCAGGCGGGGCTGTGGGAGAAACCAGCCGGGGAGAAGGGCAAGGCCAAGCGGGCGGACCAGCCCAAGATCCAGGAGGCCTGCAAGCACCTCATCGAGGGGCACACGCTCCTGGACAACGTCGTGAACCGCGCGGGCGTCCTGCTCGGCCACACGTTGCCCGCGGAGGCCTCTGACGAGCAGAAGGGCTGGCTCGCCGAGATGGACGCGGCGGAAGGTGACGCGTTCGACGCCGTCTTCGCCAACCGGCTGCGCGTGGCGCACGGCAAGGTCTACGCCTACGCCGCGCAGATCCGGGCCGGTACCAAGAACGAGCTCATCCGCATCCTCTCCACGCAAGCGATGATCACCGTCTTCGACCACATGAAGGTGCTCGAGGAGACCGGCCGGGTCGACTTCGCCGGTCTGGAGTCGCCGCAACCTCTGGCACCGCCCACGAACAGCACCACGGACACGGGGGCACCCGACCCGAGTGGCGACCAGGCGGAGGCGTCGACCAACCCGACCGACGGCGTCATCCCGACCGTGCCGGACGGCACCAGGTTCACCCGCACCGCGGAACAAGGGGTGTTCGGTGACAACAACGGTGTCTTCTTCGGCGCGATAGCGGTGCTCGCGCTCGCGCTGGTGGGGATGCGATTGATATCCCGGCAGAAGAAATCCCGGCGGAAATCTCGTTCGTACTGACAAAACCGCACAACCAGCTCCAACCGAAGAAGCGGCTCACCGCCGTCTGCTTCACCATGCCGTTTTATCGGACTACTACGAGGTGGCAAATGGCTATTCACCGGAGGAAATCCACGATCTGGCTCACGGCGGCCGCGGCCGCGATGGCCGTGGTCGCTGGCGGTGCCGCGGTGGTGGCCATCAGTTCTTCTGATGGCGCCGCGCTCGCCGACGGAGCGGACAAGAGCTCGTTCGTCGACATCACCAAGGTGAAGCCGAACGTCAAGAAGCCGAAACCGGAGAACGACGCCACCACAGGCACGTTCACCGTCGACTGCGGCAGGAACGAGAACGGGCACTTCAACCCGGACAACTTCATCGCGCAGCCGGGCGTCCGCAACGGTGCCCAGCACCTGCACGACTACGTCGGCAACCTGTCGACGAACGCGGACTCCAACAACAAGTCGCTGGCGCGCGCCGGAACGACCTGCCGCAACGGTGACAAGTCCACCTACTTCTGGCCCGTCGTGCGCATCAACGACGGCGAGGAAGAGGAAGAGGCGGAAGCCGGCGAGGGCCAGGAGGAGCAGGGCCAGGAGGAGCAGGTCCCGCCGAAGAAGGACGACAAGGCCCAGCAGGACAAGGACAAGGCCGACAAGGCCGCTGCCCGTCTCGAGTGCCCCGACGTCGCCTCCCTGCTCCCGGAGGACGTGCCGCAGGCCGCACAGGCCGAGATCGACCGCGAGCTCGAGAACATCGAGAAGGTGACCGAGGAGGCCGAGAAGAAGGTCGACGCCACCAAGGCCCAGGACCGCGACAACGTCATCGTCGGCCCGACGCGTGAGAAGCGCGCGGCCATCCTCAACCGGATGATGCTGGCGTTCAGCCGCCAGGGCCAGCAGGCTCCCGACCTGAACCCGGCCGCCGCCTGCGCGGTGAAGGACCCGGCCCAGGGCGAGGAGGGTCTCGACAACGGCGGCGAGAACAGCGACGCCGCCCAGGCCGAGGGCGTCGAGAACAAGAAGAACCAGAACAACGCCGAGGAGAACAACGAGAACGAGCTCCCCGGCAACGAGGGCGAGATCCAGCGTCCCGAGGTCGTGGACCTGACCTGCCGCGGTTCCCCCCCCGGCAAGGTCGTCGCGATGCCGAAGTTCCTGCGCGTCCTGTACGGCGACGCCAAGGTCTCGACCAACGGCACCAAGAACGCCAAGGACTCGTGGACCTGCACGGGCTTCGAGGACAAGGTGCTGATGAACAAGTACCCGATCTGCCCGCAGGGTTCGAAGGTCAAGCGCATCCACGACTTCCCGAGCTGCTGGGACGGCAAGAACATCGACTCCGAGAAGCACCGCGAGCACATCGTCTACCCGGACGCGAACACCGGCAAGTGCCCGCAGGGCTTCAAGGCCGTTCCCCAGCTGCGCATCTCGCTGACCTACAACATCCCGCTGGAGGTCCAGAAGGCCGGCCGGTACGCGGTCGACGCGTTCCCGGAGGAGGAGCACAACCCGTTCTCCGACCACGACGACTTCGCCAACGTGATGTCGCAGAAGATCATGAACCGTCTGGTCAACTGCGTGAACACCGGCAAGAAGTGCCGCGAGTGACGCTGAGCCCCACCCCGTTCGGATAGACGAAGTCCCCCGGTGCACCTCCCGCGCACCGGGGGTTTTCCGGTGCGCGGCAGTGTGAGCTCGCTGTCGAGGCGACGGCCCCGATGGCTGGGTGCTGCCGAGAGCACCTGGTTGGTCCTGTTCGACCCGCGCGGCGCCCGTGC
>JASLAV010000168.1 GCA_030146905.1 Lentzea sp.
GACGGTGCGGACGGTCCCGAGGTTCCCGACAACCTACGGCGAGATTAGTCGCCGGCCGCCGAGCAACGCCGTTCCGACACGCACACAGGTAGATCCGTGCGATATGGCATCTTCCAGGTCACCACTCATTCCCGCTGACACACCGATGGCAGTGGGATGATCATCACGTAGGCCTGATACCACCGAAGCCAACGCCTCAAACGCCTGCGCCGGCTTCATCGTGAGCGGTGCGACAGTCATCGCACCTCGGAGAATAAGATCACCCGAACGAGTGATCGCGCCAGCCAGTTCCGGCACATCCGCGACGGGACACCCACCCCGCGACGTGTCCCCGTCAATGCTGACCTGCAACAACACGTCCAACTTCTTCCCGCGGGAACGAGCGGCCCTCGCCAGCGCCTCAGCCAGCCGGACGCTGTCGACGGAGTCCACCTGATCGGCCCAGCCGACAACGGACTTGGCCTTGTTCCGCTGCAACCGCCCGACCATGTGCCATCTGGCTTCTTCGAGATGTCTCAATTGGCCGGCTTTTGCAGCGGCTTCCTGATCCCGATTTTCCGCGAAGTGGCGCAAACCGAGGTTATAAAGGATCTCCACATCGCTCGCGGGCCAGGTTTTCGTCACCGCGAGCAACATCACTTCGCCACGATCCCGCCCAGCCGCTTCACAAGCTTTGGCGATGCGCTCCTCGACCTCGGCCAAATTGGCCCGGAGCTCGTCGGCCCGGCTCACGGCTCAACCCAGACGACCGAGGCGAGCCGCCCGGTGGGCGCCTCCCTGCGGTGGCTGAAGAGGTCCTTCTCCTCGAACGTGCAGCGCGGGTCCACCCCGATCTTCGCGACCCCGGCACCGGCGAGCTGGTTCCACAACCCGGCCCGCAGGTCCAGCGCAGGCGTCCCCCTCCGAGACTTGGACGCGCTGCCGGGCAGGTGCTTCTCCACGTCCTTCTGCATGTCAGCGGGCACCTCGTAGCACTCACCGCACACCGACGGCCCGAGCAACACCTCGATCCGCCCGAGGTCGGCCCCCAGGGCCATCATCGCCTTGAGCGCCTCGACCACAACCCCGACACGCGCGCCGACACGCCCAGCGTGCACAGCACCGACAACACCGGCCCCGGCATCACCGAGCAACACGGGCACGCAGTCAGCCGTCAACACGACAAGACCGAGACCGGCCTGTTTCGTCACAACAGCATCAGTGGCCTCAAGCGCCTCGGCCCGCGGCCCGTCAACGGTGGCCACAGTCCGTCCGTGAACCTGCTCCATCCACACCAGACGATCCGGCGTCAGCCCGATCCCCTCGGCAAGACGAACGCGGTTGGCCTCCACCGCCTGCTCGTCATCACCAACGTGATCGCCGAGGTTGAACGACGAGTACGGCCCCTTGGACACGCCACCGGCGCGGGTGGTGACAACACGACGAATGCGCACGCGCACACCCTAGTTCTCACGACAGACGCACCCCCGACACGCCCCACGCACAAGCCAAAGGCGAGCCCCGCCCCGCCCCCTCCACCAATGGCGAAGCCGAAGGCGAGCCGTCCCGAGCAAAGCGAGGCGCGGTGGTGGCTCCCCCGTCTAGCGCGACTCAGCTCTCGCCGCGCCCGAGGGGTCAGGCCAAGTCGACACGCTTCACCGTCGACTTGACCTGACCCCTCGGGTGTGGCCCGCTCTGACGTGCTGGACGGGGGAGCCACCACCGCAAACGCAACCACCAACGCAACAGCAAGCCGCCCAAAGCACCAGGCGTGCCATCAACCCGCAGACGGCGCCGGACGGCTCCTTCGGGAGTGCCGGGGGCTTGGGGGCGGAGCCACCAAACAGGCAAGCGACCGCAGACGTCCCCCCAAAAGGAAGACCCCCCGAGCTCAAACGCTACTCAGGGGGTCCGACAAGATCAAAAACTTCACCGCCGCATGAACGGCGGCACGTCAACCTCGTCATCCGGGTCCTCGGTGACAGGCACAGGACGAGAAGGCAACGACCCGTTCTGCGACAACGACCGGGGCACGGACGGCCCGTACCCGTTCCCCTGGACAGGAGAAGGCTGCGGCGGAACCGACGTCGGCTGCTGCGGCTGCTGCTGGGGCGGCTGCTGCTGGGGCGGCGGAGCCTGCCGGACCTCGTGCTGAGGAACCGGCTGCGGCACCTGCACCGGCGGCGGCGTCTGAGCGACGGGCTGAGGCGCGGGCACGTGCGAAGGAGCGGCGGTAGCGGTGGCGATCGGCCCCGCGACCGCGCGCGGCGGCGAGGACAACGCCGTCGGCTCCAGCTTCTTGTGCGTGGGACCGCCGCTGTCGAACCCGGCGGCGATCACCGTGACCCGGACCTCGTCGCCGAGGGAGTCGTCGATGACCGTACCGAAGATGATGTTCGCGTCCGGGTGCGCGGCTTCCTGGACCAGCGAGGCCGACTCGTTGATCTCGAAAAGACCCAGGTCGGAGCCACCGGCGATCGACAGCAGCACGCCGTGCGCACCCTCCATCGAGGCCTCCAGCAGCGGCGAGTTGATCGCCTTCTGCGCTGCCTGGACCGCTCTGCCCTCACCGCGGGCGGAGCCGATGCCCATCAACGCCGAACCTGCGCCGGACATGACCGACTTGACGTCGGCGAAGTCCAGGTTGATCAGACCGGGGGTCGTGATCAGGTCGGTGATGCCCTGGACACCGGACAGCAGCACCTCGTCGGCCGACCGGAAGGCGTCCATGAGGCTGACGCCGATGTCGCCCAGCTGCAGCAGCCGGTCGTTCGGGATGACGATGAGCGTGTCGCACTCGTTGCGGAGGGCCTGGATGCCGTCCTCCGCCTGCTTGGCGCGGCGCTTGCCCTCGAACGAGAACGGGCGCGTCACGACGCCGATGGTGAGTGCGCCGAGCTTGCGGGCGATCGAGGCCACCACCGGCGCGCCGCCGGTACCGGTGCCGCCGCCCTCACCGGCCGTCACGAAGACCATGTCGGCCCCCTTGAGGACCTCCTCGATCTCCTCGCGGTGGTCCTCGGCGGCCCTGTGCCCGACCTCCGGGTTCGCGCCGGCGCCGAGGCCGCGTGTGAGCTCACGGCCGATGTCGAGCTTGACGTCGGCATCAGACATCAGCAGGGCCTGCGCGTCGGTGTTCACCGCGATGAACTCGACACCCTTGAGCCCGACCTCGATCATGCGGTTGACGGCGTTGACGCCGCCACCACCGATGCCGACGACCTTGATCACCGCGAGGTAGTTGTGCGGGGGCGTCATCGGATCCGCCTTCCTGATCGTGGTCCGCGCTGTGGTGCTGGGTGGTGATGCACCCGGATTGAAACTCTCAACCTCTCATCGAGGTCCGGAGTTATGTCAACCCCATATGTTCCTGCTGGACGGTAAGCACCGGCGGTGCGTCGGTCCAGCAGCCACGCCGTAGGGTCCCAACACTGTGCGCTACTACTCCCCGGTCGTGAGGTCAAGCAGTACGCACGGCATGAGCACGGCGCACTCCCAAGCGTAGTCGGAGCTTGAATCAGAGATCGTCTCGCCCATGCCTTCGCCCCCCGGCCACCCGTTACAGGCGATCCGGCGGGCGTCGTGCCTCTGCCTCGGCCACGCCGGGGCGTTCCCCGGCCTCGCCGGCTGATGATCACGTGTGGTGGCTCCTGCCTGCCGTTCCAGCGGACAGCCGCCCCGTCCGGCCCGACGCCGGCGAGGACCGTCTCATGTGGACGATCGGGCCGCACGGGTCCGAGCTTGAGTGCTTCTTTCGGGTGACAACGATCAAGACGGCTAATGCCAGGGGTCTCGCCCCGATGAGCACGGTAGTCGTTCACCACCCAGGAGGCTCGTCTTGGCACCCGCAACCGCGTCCGTGCGTTCGCTCGTCATCGAAGCGATCGTCCTGGAACTCGCCACGAGCAGGCTGGGCAGCCTGCTGGTGCGAGCGGCCATGTCGCGGCTGAGGCCGAACGGCTGACGGACCGGAGGAGAAGAACCCCCATGTGCTCCCAGCCGACTCCCAGATCCTCGTTCCGGCGCCCTCGCCGGTACCCCACGCCGTCACGGCCGCCCGCACCGCGGCGCTAGGACACCGTTGCCAGGTCCGGTGACGACACGTCGTAGGTCATCCCTGGCCTGGTCAGCAGCACGAGCAGCACGGCCGCCTTGCGCGGGGTGTTCTCGGAGCTGCCCCACTTCACCACGCGGTTCCCGGTCAGCGTCACCTTCACGTCGGCACCGGACGTCGCCGCCACCGCCACGACCTCCGGCCGCAGCTTCTCCGGCAGGTCGTTGAGCACCCCGACCACGGCCTGCGTGGCCGGGTCCGCCGTCGACGGCGCCGCCAGCACCAGCTCGGGCACGCCCGGTGCCGGCGTCGGCAGGACCGCGTAGTCCTTGCCGGTGGCGTCGACCAGGTGGAAGCCGTCCGGCAGCTTCACGGAGCCGACGGGGACCCGTTCGGTGACCAGCAGCCGGACGGTGCCGGGCAGCTGGCGTTCCACCTCCACCGCGGCGACGCGCGGCAGGGCGGCGACGCGGTCGTGGATGCCCTTGAGGTCCAGCCGCGCCAGCGGGGCCCCGGAGGCGATGGCCGCCGAAGAACGGACCTCGTCCTCCGTCAACGCCACGGAACCACGGACGTCCACCTGCCGGACGCCCAGCAACGGCGTGAAGAACACGGAGTAGGTCAAGCCCACCACGGTGAGCAACGTCAGCAGTGCGACCAGGCGGCGCCGCAGGATCACCCTGCGGCGCGCCCGGTACTCGGCACTCTTCGGTCTCCGGTTCGCGGGACGCGCGCGCGTGGACCTGCCACGAACCGGGGCGCTCATGCCTGCTCTTTGTTCGAGAGCGCGCTGACGATCTCAGGACCGAGCATCGTCACGTCACCCGCGCCCATGGTGACCACCAGGTCACCCTCGCGCACGAGCGAGGCCACCAGTGCCGGCACGCGGTCGAACGACGGCTCGTAGTGCACGGAAGCCGTCACCTGCTCCGCGATCAGCCCACCGGTCACACCGGGCTCCGGCTCCTCGCGGGCGCCGTACACGTCCAGCACGACCACCTCGTCCGCCAGCGACAACGCGGCGGCGAACTCCGTGGAGAACGTGCGGGTGCGTGAGTACAGGTGCGGCTGGAACACCACGACGACGCGACCCGCCCCCGCGACCGGACGGGCGGCACGCAGCTGTGCGTCGACCTCGGTCGGGTGGTGCGCGTAGTCGTCGTACACGGACACGCCACCGCCGCGGCCCTTGAACTCGAACCGCCGGCGCACTCCGCCGAACGCGGCCAGGCCTTCCAGCAGCCCCGACTGGTCCGCACCCAGCTCCAGACCGGCCAGAAGAGCGGCCACGGCGTTGAGCGCCATGTGCTCCCCCGGCACCGCGACGCGGACCTCGACGGCGACGCCGTCGATCTCGACCGACGCCAGGCCACCGGACTCGGACGGCTTGTAGTCGACGATGCGCGCGTCGGTGGCGGTGCGCCCGTACTCGCGCACGCGGATTCCGCGCGCACGGGCCTCGGCGATCAGCCGGGCGGCACCAGGATCGTCCACACAGGACACGAGCACGCCGCCGTCGACGATCCGGTCCAGGAAGGAGTCGAACACGGCCGTGTAGGCCTCGACGGTGCCGTGGTGGTCGAGGTGGTCCGCCTCGACGTTCGTGACGACGGCGACCGACGGCGAGAAGAACAGGAACGAGCCGTCGGACTCGTCCGCCTCCGCCACGAACACGCCACCGGTGCCCTGGTGGGCGTTGGCACCGGACTCGTTCAGGTCACCACCGATCGCGAACGACGGGTCCACCCGGCAGTGCTGCAGCGCCACGGTCAGCATCGACGTCGTCGACGTCTTGCCGTGCGTGCCCGCCACGCACACAACGCGGTGGTCGTCCATCAGCGCGGCCAACGCCTCGGCACGACGCAGCACCGTGATGCCGCGTTCGCGAGCCGCCGCGTACTCCGGGTTCGTGTCCTTGATCGCGGTCGACACCACGACCTCGGTCGGGCCGCCGACGATCTGGCCGAGGTTCGCCGCGTCGTGCCCGACGGCGATCCGGGCGCCCTGGGCGCGCAGCGCCAGCACGGTCCGCGAGTCCTTGGCGTCCGACCCGGACACCTGTGCGCCGCGGGCCAGCAGGATCCTGGCGATGCCGCTCATGCCGGCACCACCGATGCCGACGAGGTGAACGCGTTCGAGACTCACTTCTTGATCACATCCAGCACTGTGCGGGCCAGGATCTCGTCCGCCTCGCGGCGGCCGGTGCCGAGCGTGGCGGCGGACATCTGGGCCAACCGGTTGCGGTCGGCCATCAGCGGTACGACGAGCGAAGCGACCTTCTGCGGCGTCAGTTCCGCGTCCGGCACCAGCAGGCCACCACCGGCGGAGACGACGGGGCCCGCGTTGAGCGCCTGCTCACCGTTGCCGATGGGCAGCGGCACGAACACGGCGGGCAGGCCGACGGCCGACACCTCGGCCACGGTCATCGCGCCCGAGCGGCACAGCACGGCGTCCGCCGCGGCGTACGCCAGGTCCATGCGCTCCAGGTACGGCACCGGCACGTACGGCGGCCTGCCGGGAACCTGTTGCACGGCAACGGTGTTCTTCGGCCCGTAGGCGTGCAGCACACCGACGCCGGCACGGGCGAACTCGGCAGCGACGGGCGCCACGGCCTCGTTGATCGAGCGCGCGCCCTGCGAACCGCCGAACACCAGCAGCGTCGGCGCGTGCGGGTCGAGGCCGAAGAACCGGCGGGCCTCTGCGCGCAGCGCGGCGCGGTCGAGCGTGGTGATCGACTGGCGCAGCGGGATGCCGATGATCTGGGCGTCCGCCAGACCGGAGTCCGGCACGGCCGCCGCGACGTGGTCGGCGAACTTGGCGCCGATCTTGTTCGCGAGACCGGCCTTGGCGTTGGCCTCGTGCACCACGATCGGCACACGGCCGCGCGCGGCCAGGTACGCGGGCAGCGCCACGTAGCCGCCGAAGCCGACGACGACGTCCGCGCCGACGCGCTCCAGCACCTCCCGCGTCTGCTTCACCGCGCCGCGCACGTTCATCGGCAGCTTCAGCAGGTCCATCGTGGGCTTGCGCGGCATCGGCACCGGCGGGATCAGCTCCAGCGGGTATCCGCGGGCCGGCACGATCTTGGTCTCCAGGCCGCGTTCGGTGCCGAGCGCGACGACGCGCGCGTCCGGTCGCAGCCGCATGACCGCGTCGGCCAGCGCCAGTGCCGGCTCGATGTGGCCGGCGGTGCCACCACCTGCGACCACGACGCACGGACCACTGGGGGCAGGGTGCCCGGTCAAGACTTCTCCCAGGTTGTGTTGGCTGATCAGTCAGGTCATCAGTTGTATCGGCCGCGGCCGCGGGTCGACCGGCCTTGTTCCGAACGGCTCTGGTTCACCCGCCGCGTTTCGCGGCGACGGTACTCCGAGGGCGGAGCGGACCGCCCAGCCATACGACGTTCGTCGACCACCGGAAGTTGCTGCGTGCGCCGTCCCGGTGCGCGCGGAGGCGAGGTGGGGCGGACGGGCTTGCGCTTGGGCGGCGGCCGGTACGCCTCCGGCGCCGGCAGCTTGAGCAGCCCGCCGACCCTGCCGGGACCGAGGGAGCGCAGCGCCGACACGGCCTCCGGCTCGTGGCGGGCGCAGTTCGCGAGGATGCCGAACACCACCATCGTCGTGACGATCGAGGTGCCGCCGGAGGAGATCATCGGCAGCGTGATGCCGGTGACGGGCAGCAGCCGCACGACGTAACCGATGTTGATCGCGGCCTGCGCGACCAGCCACACCGTCAGCGTCGCGGACACGATCCGGATCCACGGGTCGGTGTTGCGCGAGGCCACCCGCAGGCCGACCCACGCGAGCCCGCCGAACAGCACCAGCACCAGCCCGCACCCGATGAACCCGAGCTCCTCGCCGATGACGGCGAAGATGAAGTCCGACTCGACGTTGGGCAGGTACCGCCACTGCGAGCTGCCCCGTGCCAGCCCCTTGCCGAACCAGCCGCCCTCGGCGAGCGCGAACATCGCCTGGCGCGCCTGCAGTCCCGCGCCCAGCGGGTCGGCGTCCGGGTTGAGGAACGTCGTCACGCGCTTGAGCCGGTACGCGGCACCGATCGCGAGCACGACGGCACCGGCCACCGCGCCACCGGCGATCACGCCGAACAACCGCATCGGCGCGCCCACGAACCACAGCAGGCTGATCAGCACCACGCCGAGGGTGATCGTGCCGCCGAGGTCGGGCTGCAGCATGACCAGCGCGAACACCAGCATCGCGACGGGCACGACCGGCACCAGCAGGTGCCGGTACTGCGACAGCAGCGCCCGCTTGGTGACCAGGACGTGCGCGCCCCACAACGCGAGCGCGAGCTTCACCGCCTCGATCGGCTGGAACGACACCGGCCCGAGCGTGAACCACGACCGCGCACCACCGCGGACGTCGCCGAGCGGTGTCAGCACCAGCGCGAGCAGCACCACGCCGATGCCCATCGCGGCCGTCGAGGCGTGCCGCAGCCTGCGCAACGGGAACCGGAGCATCACCCAGAACAGCACCGCGCCGATGCAGACGTAGATGAGCTGCCGCTGGAAGACGCTGTACGCGGACACGCCCGACGCGACCTGTCCCGGCGCCGATGCCGACAGCACCATCACCAGTCCGAGCACGGTGAGCATGCCGAAGATCGCGAGCAGGAGGTGGAAGTCGGCGAGCGGACGGCTCAGCCACGCGGTCATGCCGCCGCGCATCGACGCTATGCGGCCCGCGGGACGAACCTTCCGCTTGCTCCTCGGCTTGTCGGCGACGACGGTCACCAGATCATCGTCTCCTGTGTCAAGCGCTCGAACGGGGATTCCTGTGGCGTGTCGCGCCCAGAACCCTACCGATCACCCGTCAGCCTCCGGACTGCGTCCGCGAACGCCTGCCCGCGGTGCGCGTAGTCGCTGAACATGTCCATGGACGCGGCGGCGGGCGCGAGCAGCACCGTGTCGCCCGGCTGCGCGAGGTCCTGCGCGGCCTGGACCGCCACCCGCATCGGCTCCTGTCCCCCGGCGACGTCGAGCACGCGCACCGGGACGTCCGGCGCGTGCTTGGCCAGTGCCTCGGCGATGACAGCGCGGTCCGCGCCGATCAGCACGGCGCCGCGCAGCCGGTGGGCCTCGGTCCGCACCATGTCCTCGACCGACGCGCCCTTCAGCAGTCCGCCCGCGATCCAGACGACGCTGTCGTAGGACCGCAGCGACGCCACCGCGGCGTGCGGGTTCGTCGCCTTCGAGTCGTTGACGTACCGGATGTCGGCGCCGTCGACGGTGACGAGCACGGCACGGTGCGCCGCCGGTTCGAACGCCTGCAGGCCCTCGCGGACGGCCTGCGACGGCACGCCGTACGCGCGCGCCAGAGCCGTGGCGGCCAACGCGTCCGCGATGCCGGGAGGACCGGCAGGGCGGATCTTCGAGATCTCGATCAACGGCTCGTCGTCGGCGAACGCCCTGTCGACGAGCCAGCCGTCGCGGACGCCGAGCTGGCCGTCCTGCGGTTCCTGCAACGTGAACCCGACCTGGTCACGGGCGGGTGAGGCCTCCAGCAGGTCGGCGACCAGGTCGTCGTCGAGCCAGCCGATGGCCACCTCGCCGGTGAGGATCCTGGCCTTGGCCTGCGCGTAGGACTGCATGCCGCCGTGCCAGTCGAGGTGGTCCTCCGCGAGGTTGAGCAACGCACCCGCCTGCGGCCGCACCGACGGCGCCCAGTGCAGCTGGAAGCTCGACAGCTCCACCGCGAGCACCCGGCGACCGGCCAGCAGCGCGTCCACGACGGGCAGACCGACGTTCCCGCAGGCGACGGCGTCCGCACCGGCGGCGTGCAGGATCGACTCCAGCATGCCGACCGTCGTGGTCTTGCCGTTCGTCCCCGTCACCGCGAGCCACACCGGCGGGTCGGCCAGCTC
>JASLAV010000185.1 GCA_030146905.1 Lentzea sp.
GGATCTGGGCCTGGATGGTCACGTCCAGCGCCGTCGTCGGCTCGTCCGCGATCAGCAGCTTCGGCCGGCACGCCAGCGCGATCGCGATGAGCGCGCGCTGCCGCATGCCGCCGGAGAGCTGGTGCGGGTACTCCTTGAGCCTGCGGTTCGGGTCGGGGATGCCGACCTTGTCGAGCAGGTTCTTCGCCTCGATCATGGCCTCCTTGCGGGCCAGGCCGCGGTGCCGTTCGAGCACCTCGGTGACCTGCAGGCCGATCGGGACGACGGGGTTGAGCGAGGACAGCGGGTCCTGGAAGACCATGCCGAGGTCGCGGCCGCGGCGGTCGCGCATCTCCCTGTCCGAGAGCTTCAGCAGGTCCGTGCCGTCGTAGGACACCGTGCCGCTGATCCTGGCGCCGCGCTTGGGCAGCAGCCCCATGATCGCCAACGATGTCACGGACTTGCCGCAGCCCGACTCACCGACGAGACCGACCGTCTGACCGGGCTCGACGTCGAAGCTGACGCCGTCGACCGCGCGGAAGGGCTCCTCGCCCTTGCGCTCGAACACGACGGAGAGGTCACGAACTTCGAGCAGTGCCACGACGACTCACCGCCTGTTCTTCGGGTCGAGGGCTTCGCGCAGGGTCTCGCCCATGAGCGTGAAGCCGAGCGCGACGATGATGATGCAGATCGCGGGCCACGCGGCGAGGTGCGGGTGGGTGTCGAACACCTTCTGCACGTCACCGAGCATCTGGCCCCACTCCGGCACCCGGTCGTCCGGGTTGCCGAGACCGAGGAACGACAGCGCGGCCGCCTCGATGATCGCGGTGGCCAGCACGAGCGTGGACTGCACGATCACCGGGCCGAGCGAGTTCGGCAGCATGTGCCGGAACACGATCGAGCCCTTCTTCACGCCGAGCGCGGTCGCCGCCAGCACGTGGTCGCTGTGCCGTTGTGCCAGCATCGAGCCGCGCAACAGCCGGGCGAACACGGGGATCTGCACGATCGAGACCGCGAGGATCACCGTGAACTGGCTGGGCCGCGCGAACATCGCGGCGATCGAGAACGCGAGCAGCAGCGACGGCAGCGAGAGCATGACGTCGACGACGCGCATGACGGCCGAGTCGACCCAGCCGCCGATCGCGCCGGCGAGCGTGCCCAGGATCAGGCCGCCCGCGAGGCCGATCAGCGTCGCGCCCACACCGACGATCAACGTCTGCTGCGAGCCGACCAGCAGGCGCGACAGGAAGTCGCGGCCCTGCAGGTCACCACCGAGCGGGTGACCCGGCTGAGCGGCCGGGATCTCGTTGCGCGCCTTGACGACCTGGTCGATCAGCATCGGGCTCGCGGGGTCGTGCGGTGCGAGCCACGGCGAGAGCGCCGAGATCGCGATGAAGATGCCGATGATCACCGCGCCGGTGAGGAACACCGGGCTGCGCCGCAACCGCTTCCACGCGCTCGCGGCCAGCGAGACGCCCGCGGTCGCGTCGATCTTTTCCTTCTTCGCGGAAAGTCCGAGAACCACGTCGCTCACCTCGTCCTGATGCGCGGGTCGATGAGCGCGTACGACAGGTCGACCAGCAGGTTGACCACGACGTAGACGATGGTGGCCATGATGATCAACAACAACAGCACCGGGTAGTCGCGCCGTTCGAACCCGATGGCGAGCGCCTCGCCCACACCGGCGAACGAGAACACCTTCTCGGTGAGCACCGCGCCGGAGAGCAGCGCACCCGTCTGCAGACCGATCGTCGTGACGACCGGCAGCATCGCGTTGCGCAGCACGTGCCTGCGGCGGATCACCGGTGCGGTGAGGCCCTTGGACTCCGCGGTGCGCACGAAGTCCTCGTCGAGCACGTCGAGGACGGCGGCGCGGGTGATCCGGAAGATCACCGCGAACGGGATCGTGGCCAGCGCGATGGCGGGCAGGATCAGGTGTTCCAGCGCGTTCAGCGTCGCGTCCCACTCGCCGGTGATGATGCCGTCGAGGGTGAAGAACCCGGTGACGCGCGTGGCGTCGATGGCGTCCTGCCGGCCGCTGGAGGGCAGCCCGAGCGAGGACGACGCGACACCCTTGAGCACGTAGGCCAGGAAGAACACCGGAACGGCGACACCGATGAGCGAGCCGACGACGCTGAGGTTGTCGAACCAGGTGCCGCGGCGCTTCGCCGCGAGGTAGCCGAGCGGGACACCGACCGCGATCGCGATGACGATCGCGAAGAAGCTCAGTTCGAGCGTCGCCGGGAACCGCTGGAGGAAGATGTCGAGCGCCGAGTCACCCGGCTGGACGCCGGTGGAGACGCCGAAGTCCCCGGTCGCCGCGCGGCCGAGGAACTTGAAGTACTGGA
Source organism: Lentzea sp. (assembly GCA_030146905.1). The sequence continues at coordinate 2,328 of JASLAV010000185.1, forward strand.
CGAAGATCGGTTGGTCGAGGCCGAGCTGCTTGGTGAGCTCCGCTGCCTTCTCCGGCGTGGAGCGGTCCCCCAGGAGGGCCGAAACCGGCCCTCCTGGAAGAACGCGCAGCCACGCGAAGAGCAGCAGCGAAAGCACCAGCACCACGCCGACCAGCTGAATCAGCCGTCGAATGGTGTAGCGGAGCACTGTGAGCTACCCCGTTGTTCTCTTGTGGTGGGAGCTGTCAGCTCAGCCCTTGGAGGCCGGGCCGAACTTCTCGTCGGTCAACGGGCTGGGAACGACACCCTTGATGTCCGACTTCAACACCAGAGCGGGCGGGGAGTGCGAGATCGGGATCGCGGGGAGGTACTCCTCCATGATCTTCTTGTTGATCTCTTCGTACAGCTTGGTGCGGTTGGCCTCGTCCGGCTCGGCGTTGGCCTTCGCCAGGTCGTCCTTCAGGGAGTTGCCCCACGCCGACACACCGGTGTTGAAGCGGTTGTCGGTGCGGCCGAAGAACGTGCCGACCCAGTTGTGGGCGGTGCCGTTGTCACCGGTCCAGCCGAGCAGGAACAGGTCCGGGATGCCCTGGTCGACGTCGGTCAGGTAGCCACCGTTCCACGGCTTCGTGACGACCTCGAGCTTGATGCCGGCCTTCTCCAGGTCACCGGACATCGCGCCGAACAGGTCCTTCGGCGACGGCATGTACGGACGCGTGACCTCGGACGGCCAGTAGAACTTCAGCGTCAGACCGGTGGCGCCGGCCTCGGCGAGCAGCGACTTGGCCTTCTCCGGGTCGTACTTCACCTCGGTGATCGACTTGTTGTAGCCGTTCACGGTGTCCGGCATGAACTGCGTCGCGACCTTGGCACCCTCTGGCAGCTGCGACTTGACGAGCTGCTCGCGGTTGATCGCGTACATCAGGGCCTGGCGGACCTTGAGGTCGGCGAGCTTCGGGTTGTTCTTCTGGTTGATGCCCAGGTAGAACACGTTGAACGCCGGACGGATCGCGACGTTGAAGCCGTCGGACTTCAGACCGGCCCAGTCGGCGGCGTTCGGCAGGTCGTACCCGTCGATGTCGCCGGCCTTGAGCGCCTGCTTGCGAGCTGTCTCGTCCGGGATGATCTTGAAGACGATCTTGTCCAGCTTGGCCTTCGTGCCGTGGTAGTCGTCGTTGCGGACGAGCTCCACGGTGTTGTTGGCCTTGTCGTACTTGCCGAACTTGAACGGGCCCGTGCCGGTCGGGTGCTCGTTCGCGTAGGCCGGGAAGGTGAACGCGTCACCGGCGGCCTGGACGTTGTCGGCGTCGTACTTCTTCAGCGCTTCCGGGCTGGAGATGGAGAACGACGTGAAGCCGAGGACCGACGGGAACTGCGAGGTGACCTCGTTCAGCTCGACGACCGCGGTCTTGGCGTCCTTGGCCGAGCACGACTTGAACAGCGACGGCTTGTCCGGAGTGGTCGCGAACCCGCCGAAGTTGTCCAGCCAGTACTGCGAGACGGCGTCGGACTGGCCGGCGCCCTTCTGGTTGTACCAGCGGTTGAAGTTGAAGCACACGGCCTCGGCGTTGAACTCCGTGCCGTCGTGGAACTTCACACCCTCCTTGAGGGTGAAGGTCCAGGTCTTGCCGTCCGCGGAGGGCTCGTACTTGGTCGCCAGCGCGGGCTCGACCTCGGCGGTGCCCGGCTTGAATCCGACCAGGCCCTCGAACATCTGGCGTGAGACCCGGAAGGTCTCGCCGTCCGTCGCGTAGAACGGGTCGAAGAGCTTCGGTGCGCCTGCGGCGCCGAAGGTCAGCGTGCCGCCTTGCTGGCCGCCACCGCCGGAGTCGCGCTGGGATTGCGCGCAACCTGACAGGGCGAGCGCGCTGACGCTGAGGAAGCCGATCGCGGCAACCCAACGGCGGCGAGCCGTTACTGAGTGGACCATCAAACACCCCTTGGACAATCCGCACATCTCACGGTGTGGTCGCCGACCATAACCTTTGTTCATACCCCCTCCGGGGTTACTCAGGTCACGATCCGGCCACTAGACCAGGCATTCTGATACGTCCGGCGCACGCTCGCTGACCCAACGTGAGCACGACAGATGAGTCGGGGGCTCTCCTAGGCTGTAGAAACAACTACGAAACACGGAGGAGGTCGCATGAACAGGCAGGTCGAGTTCCGCGTCCTCGGCCCCCTCCAAGTGCTCATCGACTCCGAACCACTGCTCGTCCGCGCCGGTCGGCAGCGGGCGTTGCTCGTGTCGTTGTTGCTGCGTGCGGGCACGTCGGTGTCCGTGGACGAGCTGGCGGCGAACGTGTGGGGCGAAGAGCCGCCCGCCCGCGCCCGCGCCACCCTGCAGACCTACGTGATGCGCCTCAGGCAGCTGCTGGGGCCGTCGGTGCCGATCAGGACCGTCCCCGACGGCTACCTGATCGACGTCGACGAGAAGACGATCGACCTGATGCGGTTCGAACCGCTGATCGACCAGGGCGAACAGGA
>JASLAV010000230.1 GCA_030146905.1 Lentzea sp.
GAGCTGGCGGTGGGCTTCTTCGGCTCCCGATACGAGCGTGCAACGCCCGCTGAACGCGAGTATCTCCGGTCGATGGCCGAGTTGACCGACGGAAAAGATGCCGGTGTCAACACCGCCCAGGTGGCGGAACACCTCGGCCGCAAGCCCTCGTCGTTGTCACCGGCGCGGGACTCGCTCATCAAGAAAGGCCTGGTCTACAGCGCGGAACGGGGTCAGATCGCCTTCACCGTGCCGCACTTCGGGAGGTTCCTGTTAGGACGCGAGGACTGACGACGCGCTCCCCGGCGTTGTCCGGCCGTTCACGTTGTAAGCCGATGATTCATCGGCGTGTGCGCCAACTCACCGGACAATCACGTGCTTTCGCAGATCTCAAGGTGCATACTTGGGTTACCAACCGAACAGACCTCCGAAAGGGAAGTGCTGACCGAGATGAACTTCGCAGCGAAGCTCCGCGCCCGTCGTGCCGAGGCGCGCAACCGGAAGGCCGTGGCTCGCGCGATCGACATGGCCACCACCCCGGCCATGCGTCACGAGCTGATGGCCATCGCCCAGGCTCAGGTCACCACCCTGCGCTGACTTCACGACCCGGCACTCGCACGGCGCCCCGTCGCGAGTGCCTCCCCTACGCAAGCCCCTGGAGCACCTCCCGCGCTCCAGGGGCTTCGCTCTGTTAAACGTGATCCAGGCCACAGTATGATGGCTTTGTAACAGTGCACATCGGTACGCCGATGTCACAGTTGACCTCGCGGTGCTGTCGGACCCCCGACCTGGCAGCACCGCGAGGTTTCTTGTTTGCTGGGTACATGGAGATCGCCGTGCTCGGCACCGGCCTCATGGGTGCCCCGATCGCAGCCAACCTCGTCGCCGCCGGACATGCCGTCCGGGTCTGGAACCGCACCCGCGCCAAAGCCGAACCGCTCGCCGCGAAGGGCGCCACCGTCGCCGACACCCCGGCTGACGCCGTCGAGGGTGCCGAGATCGTCATGACGGTGCTCAACGACGGTGCCGCCGTCACCGCCGCCATGCAGGCAGCCGCTCCCTCGCTGCCGCACGACGCGGTGTGGATCCAGGCGTCCACGGTCGGCATCGCGGCCACCGAGGACCACATCGCGCTGGCCCGTTCGTGCGGGCTGGACTTCGTCGACGCCCCGGTGCTGGGCAGCACGAAGCCCGCGGCGGAGGGCAAGCTCGTCGTGCTCGCCTCGGGTGACGCCGAACTGCGCGAGCGCGTGCAGCCGGTGTTCGACGTGATCGGCGCCCGCACGATGTGGGTCGGTGAAGCCGGTGCGTCGACGAAGCTGAAGCTCGTCGCGAACAGCTGGGTGCTCGCGCTGACGGCCGCGGTCGGCGAGGCCGTGTCGCTCGCGGAGGCGTCGGGGCTCGACCCGAAGCTGTTCCTCGAAGCCGTGTCCGGCGGCGCGATGGACACCCCGTACCTGCAGATGAAGGGCAACGCGATCATCGAGCGGTCGTTCGAGCCCGCCTTCACCGTGCAGAACGCGCTGAAGGACGCCCTGCTCGTCAACGAGGCCGCCGTGCGCGCGGGCGTCCAGCTCGACGTGGCCCAGGCGGCGAGCGCGCGGCTCAACCGCGCCGTCACCAGGGGCCACGGCGACGAGGACATGGCCGCGTCGTACTACGCCAGCCACGAATAAGCCGACGATCGGCCGGTCCGCCGGGGCGTGCGGGCTCTCTACCGTGAGCCGGTGAACAGACTCGTACGCTCCCTGCTGGCGTTCGGCCTGGCATCGGCGCAGGTCATGACCACGGCCGCGGTGGTGTCCGCGGCAGCGGACATCAAGGACCGCATCGCCGCCATCCCCGGTGTGCGGATCATCAGCGAGGGGACGTCCGGCACCGCCCGGACGTTCGTCCTCGGCATCCAGCAGCCCGCGGACCACCGCAAGCCGCGCGGCACCAGGTTCGAGCAGCGCTTCTCGCTGCTGCACAAGGCGGAATCCAAGCCGATGGTGCTGCACACCTCCGGCTACCACCTCTCCGGCACCGTCAGCGCGTCCGAGCCGGCCAGGCTCGTCGACGGCAACCAGATCAGCGTGGAGCAGCGGTTCTTCACGCCGTCCCGCCCGTCGCCCGCGGACTGGGACGACCTGAACATCTGGCAGGCGGCCAACGACCACCACCGCATCGTCAACGCCTTCAAGAAGATCTACGGCGCTCGCTGGCTCTCCACCGGCGCCAGCAAGGGCGGCATGACGTCGGTCTACCACCGCCGGTTCTTCCCGCGCGACGTCGACGCCACCATCGCCTACGTGGCGCCGAACGACGTGGTGAACGACCGCGACGTCTACGGCGAGTTCATCCGCGAGGTCGGCAACGACCCGACGTGCAACCGTCGCCTGGAGGGCGTGCAGCGGCAGCTCCTGCAGAACCGCGACGCCCTGGTGCAGCGCCTGGAGGCCAGGGGCTACACGTACCGGCAGTTCGGCGGTGCGCACCGGTCGCTGGAGGTCCTGGTCCTGGACACGCCGTTCACGTTCTGGCAGTACGGGACGCAGGCCGACTGCGTTCTGGTGCCGGGTGAGGGCGCGACGGTGGACGACCTCTGGACGTTCATCGACGGCACCGTCGGCTGGGACTTCTACACCGACGCGGGCGTGGCGCCCTACGAGACGTACTACTACCAGGCGGGTACGCAGCTCGGCTGGCCTGAAGCCGACGAGTCCGCGGTCCGGGACCTGTTGCGCCACCCCGGTTCCAGCGTCCCGCGCACGATGGTGCCCGAGTCGATCGAGTTCCCGCGCTTCGACCGCCGCGCGATGGCCGACGTGGACCGCTGGGTGCGCCACCAGGGTTCGCGCCTGCTGTTCGTGTACGGCGAGAACGACCCGTGGAGCGCGGAGCCGTTCGAGCTGGGCCGCGGCACGCGCGACTCGCTGTCGCTCGTGGTGCCGGGTGGCAACCACGGCGCCAACATCGCGAAGCTGCCGGAGAAGGAGCGCTCGGCCGCGACGGCCGCCGTGCTGCGGTGGGCAGGGGTGTCCGCACCTGTCGGAACGCTCGCGGTCGACGAGGGACCCGACTCCCTGGACGCGCTGCGCGCTCGCCGGGGCTGAGGCACGCTGGGCGGCGTGAAGCCGTTGCTCGTGGTCGACGCAGCCAACGTCGTGGGGTCGGTACCCGACGGGTGGTGGCGCGACAGGGCGGCAGCGGCCGAACGCCTCCGCGACGCGTTGCGCGGCCGTGACGAGGAGGTCGTCCTCGTCGTGGAGGGCAAGGCGCGCAACGTGTCCGGCGTCGAGGACGTCCGCGTCGTCGCCGCACCAGCCGACGGCGACGACACGATCGTCGAGGTGGTGCGCACCGAGGGCGCCGGTCGAGCCGTGACAGTGGTGACCGCCGACCGCGCGTTGCGGCAGCGCGTGATCGCGTTGGGAGCCGAGGTGGCCGGTCCCACCTCGGTTCCCCGGCGCTAAAGCTTGAACAGGCCTTCGAGGACCTGCGCGACACCGTCCTCGGTGTTCGGCGGCGCGTGGTTGCCGCAGGCCTGCTTCACGAGCGGGTGCGCGTTGCCCATCGCGTAAGCAGTGCGCGCCCACCCGAGCACCGACAGGTCGTTCGGCATGTCACCGAACGCGATGACCTCTTCTTTGGTGATTCCCCTTGCGTTGCAGAGGGTTTCGAGGGTCACGGCTTTCGAGATGCCGGGCGGGCTGATCTCCAGCAGCCCGAGCCCGCCGGAGTGCGTGACCGTCACGTGCTGCCCCACGGCCTCCCTGGCGATCTCCATCATGTGGTCGCTCTCGGCGTCGGGCGCCCACGCGAGCATCTGCACGACCTGGTGCGCCTCGTCGAAGACGTGGTCGAGCAGCTCCAGCGTCCTGTGCGGGTTGTTCGGGCCGAAGCCGCGGAAAGCGGGCTCGCACAACACCTCCAGCCCAGTTTCCACGGCCATGCCGACGTTCGGGATCACCTCGGCCAGCGCCTCGCACACCTTCCGCACGACGTCGAACGGCACCGTCTGCGCGTGCGTGACCTCCTCGTTCGCGAGGTCGTAGATCATCGCGCCGTTGGAGCAGATCGCGGTGCCGGTGAGGCCGAGGTCCTGCACGAACCGCGGCGGCCGGGCGGTGACGACCACGACGTCCGCGTCGACGGCGTCGAGCGCGGCACGGGTGCGGTCGCTGAGCACACCGCCCGGTCGCAGCAGGGTGCCGTCGAGGTCGGTCGCGATCAACCTGATCATCGGCCGATTATCGGGCAGGACCTTCATGCGCACGAAGGTCTTTTGCTCGAGCGAGGAGACCGGAGGCGGTCACCTCGACCGTGCGGCGCACGACGTCGGCGAAGTCGATGCACGTGATCGCCAGGCTCGGGTCGGCGGCGTAGGCGTCGCGGACCGCCTGCGGCGGGCGGCTGGCCGGCCAGGCGGCGATCGTCGTCAGCAGCACGGTCTCCATCAGGGTGGCGGCACCCTCGTCGCCGAGCTCGGGCAGCTGCCGGGTCGTGAACCGGACCACCGTCTCCAGGTATCCCCTGGCAGCGCGCTTGTGCCGGATCGCGGTCTCGGTGGAGATGTTGTGCTCCAGCACGGTGGACTGGGCGCTGATCAGCTCGCACAGCACCGGCCTGCTGCTCAGCGAGGAGGTGATGAGCTCGGCCAGCCACGTCACCCGTTCCCCGGCAGAACCGCCGCAGGAGGGCTCCTCGCGCTGGAGCCCGGCGATCCAGTCGGCGATCTCCGCCTCCAGCAGCTCCAGCAGCACGGCCTCCCGGGACTCGAAGTAGCGCAGGACGTTGGCCTTGGCCAGGCAGACCCGCTTGCTCAGGGCGGTGAGGGTCAGTCCGGCCACCGGCATCTCGGTGAGCATCGCGGCCGCGGCGTCGAGGATCTGCCGCCTCCGCTCGTTGCGCTGCTCGTCGGTGCGCGCTCGCTGGAAACCCATGCGGCGCATGTTACAGACCGCCGGTACTTTACTAAGAGACCGAAGGTACGTTAAGTTGGGAGCATAAAAGACCGCCAGTATTTAAAGGGGATCCGCCATGTACCAGGTACCTGACCAGCGAGGTAAGCGCATCGTCGTCACCGGCGCCAACAGCGGCACCGGCAAGGAGACGGCCAAACGCCTGGCCGGTGCCGGGGCCGACGTCGTCCTCGCGGTGCGCACCGAGAGCAAGGGCGAGCAGGCCAAGGCGGAGATCCTCGCCGCGCACTCCGGCGCACGGGTCGAGGTTCGCAGGCTCGACCTCGCCGACCAGGCCTCCGTGCGCGCGTTCGCCGACGAGCTGGTCGCCGCGGGCAAACCGCTGGACGTGCTGGTGAACAACGCCGGTGTGATGAACGTGCCCGCGCGGACGGAGACCGTCGACGGTTTCGAGCTCCAGTTCGCCAGCAACTTCTTCGGCCCGTTCGCCCTGACCGTCCGGCTGCTGCCGCTGCTGCTGGCCGCTCCGGCGCCCAGGGTCGTGAACATGAGCAGCGGCGCCGCGTTCCGCGGGCGGATCGACTTCGACGACCTCCAGTCGCGCCGCCGGTACAGCCCGACGCTGACCTACGCCCGCACCAAGCTCGCCGACCTGCTGATGACGGTGCACCTGGCGGACCTCGCGGCCGAGCGGGGCTGGCCGCTGATGTCGGTCGCCGCGCAGACCGGCTACACCCGCACCAACCTGATGACCTCCGGCCCGCACCTGAACGGTGGCAGGCCCGGCCTCGCCGAGTCGCTGGGGTACAGGATCCTCCCCTCGCAGGGAGTCGAGCAGGGCTCCGAACCCCTCCTGTACGCGGCGGCCGACCCCGGCGCGGTCGCCGGCGGTTACTACGGACCCCGTTGGGCGCTCGTCGGCCCGACCAGGCCCGCCACGATGCCCCGCACCGCGCGGGACAAGGCGGTGGCCGCGCGTCTGTGGGCAGAAGCGGAGCGCCTCACCGGGACGTCCGCGGAGGTCGTCGGCCGGTGACGCCCGGTTCTCGGGCAGGATCGTCCTATGACTCATCGAGTTGACGACATGCCGTTGCCGGTTTGGCTCCCGGAGTCCGGTTCAGGCCCCGGCATCGTGCTGATCCAGGAGATCTTCGGCTTGGACGGCTACCTGCGCGGCGTCGCGGAGAAGCTCGCCGCGCTCGGCTACGTCGTGGCCGTTCCCGAGCTCTTCCACCGCTTCCAGCCGGGCTGGGTCGGTGAGCACGACGAGGCGGGCATCCAGAAGTCGATGGAGGTCGTGGGCAACCTCGACTTCCCGCTCGCCGTGCAGGACGTCGTCGCGTCCGTGCGGTACCTGCGCGGGCTGCCGGAGGTCACCGGTGGCGTCGGCGTGCTCGGCTTCTGCCTCGGCGGCACGCTGGCCTACTCGGCGGCCGTCGCCTCCGACCCCGACACCGCCGTCTCGTTCTACGGCTCGGGTGTGCCGGAGCAGATCGGCGCGCTCGGCCAGGTGTCGTGCCCGATCCTCTTCCACTTCGGCACCGAGGACGAGTTCATCACCGGTTACCGGCAGGTCGTGGACGCCGTGGAGGAGCACGACAACGCCGAGATCCACCTGGAGCCCGCCGGCCACGCGTTCCTCAACCACCTCGGGCCCTGGTACGACCAGGCGGCCGCCGACCGCGCCTGGGACATCACCAAGCAGTTCCTCGCGCGCACGCTCCCGGCGTAGGGCTTCAGGCGATGCACGGCACCGCGAGCTGCTCGGAGAAGAACCTCTCCAGCGGCTTGCGGTGCAACCGGCGCTCGACGGCGATCAGCTCGTTGCGCCGGTAGTGCCTGACCTGCGTGCTCGTGACGACGAAGCCGTTGCGTTCGGTCGTGGGCATCTCGTCGTAGAGCAACGCGTGCTGCCCCTGCGGCACGACGACGTCGGCCAGCCCGTCCGGGATCTCCCCGGCGCGCGTCGCGATCGTGGCCGCCAGCGCGTCCGGCCGGTTGCGCAGACGGCGGTGCGGCCACGGCACGCCGTGGTGCTCCGCCTCCAGCGTCCTGTGCAACGCCCTGGCGGCGTGCCGGATGGCCTTGATCGAGTCGCCGGTGATGACGTGCGCGGCGGGGTCGTCCAGCGAGGTGTCCCTGCGGAAGCCGGTGCACGCGATGACCTTGTCGTACCGCAGCTCACCGGTGCCGTCGATGGACGCGACGAACTGGTCGCCGTCCTTGACGATCCGCTGCACCGAACGCCCCACCGTGTGCGTCAGCCGTGCCGTGGCGGAGATGTTGTCGGCCGTCTCGAACGCGCTGTGCCCGCGCCCGATGATCAGCACGCGTTTGCCCGCGTACTCCGTCGGGTCGGTGCTGGCGCTCGCGTACGTCTCGGCGTGTTCGATCCCGGAAATGCTCGGCAGGAAGGGCTTCTGGCCGGTCGCGATGATGACGTGCCGCGCGTCGTACCGGCTCAGGTCGCTGACCGGCGTGTTGTAGCGGACGTTCAACGGCCGCGCGAAGTCCTCCAGGTACCGCACCAGGTCGTCGGCGCCGGGGAAGGCCCGCTTGCTGTAGCGGGAGAACGGCGGACCGTCGAACAACGAGTTGTCGTCCGTGGAGAGCACTCGGTGACGGGGGAACCTCCTGAAGAAGCTCGCCGGTCCCGCGCTTCTCTCCAGGATCACGTACTCACGCCCCGCACGGTGCAGGAATCGCCCCATCTGCAGACCCGCCGGGCCCGCACCGATCACCAGGTACTCCACCACCACGCACCTCCCGGCCTCTTCTACGCCGAAGACGGCGCAGAAGTTCAGGCGGGCGGTTGCGTTCATGATGTGGATTCGGGCCCGCTCCGGTCAACCGGAAAGCGGACAGTCTTGTGGTGCTGATCGGTCCAATCGTCTTTGCGCTGATTGCGAATGAGACCGGTGTCCGGCGAGGGGTTCGCGTTGTTCCGGCCTGATGCCATCAGGCCAGGAATGCGGTAACGCGGCCGGGAGGCGGCCGATAGCCGGTCATGAGCGATGAGCGAGTGCCCGTCCGTGCTCGCGTGCGGTCGTCACCGCACTCGTACATCGCCGGATTTCTGGTGCTCCTGGCGGTGTGCGGCGCGGTGGCGGTGGCGGTGAGGTGGTCCGGCGAACCCGGCACGCCCGCGGGCTCCCCTTCCGCGCCGGTTCGCGACGGTTCCGCCACCACGGTGCCGTCAGATCCGCTCGACGACATGAACGCGGGCGACTGCCTGCGCAACGACGGCACGGACACCAGCCCGGTGATGGTGTCGTCCGCCTGTGCCGGTGGCTCGTTGCGCGTGCTTTCCAGGAACTCCGGAACTGTGGACGAGAACATCTGTCCTTACGTCGGCGGAACCCGGCTCGTCTACGTGATGAGGAAGTACGAGCTGATCACCGAGAAGGGCGTCGAGGTCAGCCGCACCCTGAGCGTGCCGGAGTCGTACGTGTTCTGCCTGCAGAGGCTGTAGTCCACATGGTGGACGCCGGAACAGCCCAACCGTCCACGGTGTTGGATACGGCCGTGACGACTGCCAAGCGCCGTGCCCGTGTCCGCGCCCCCGAGCTGGTCGGACGCGGCTGGCTGAACACCGGTGGCGCCGACGTCAGCCTCAAGGAGCTGCGCGGCAAGATCGTGCTGCTCGACTTCTGGACGTTCTGCTGCATCAACTGCCTGCACGTCCTCGACGAGCTGCGTCCGCTGGAGGAGGAGTTCGACGACGTCCTGGTCACGATCGGCGTGCACTCGCCGAAGTTCGTGCACGAGGCCGACCCGGACGCGCTCGCGGCCGCCGTCGAGCGCTACGAGGTGCACCACCCCGTCCTCGACGACCCCGAGCTCACGACCTGGCAGAACTACGCCGTCAAGGCGTGGCCGACGCTCGTGCTGGTCGACCCCGAGGGCTACGTCGTGCACGTCGCCGCCGGTGAGGGCCACGTCGAGGCGTTGAGGACGATCATCGGCGAGCTCGTCGAGGAGCACGACGAGAAGGGCACGCTGCACCGCGGCACCGGTCCGTACGTCGCGCCGGAGCCGAAGAGCACCACGCTCCGGTTCCCCGCCAAGGCGATCGTCACGCCGAACGGCACGATCCTGGTCAGCGACTCCGCCCACCACAGCATCGTCGAGCTCGAAGCGGACGGCGAGACCGTCATCCGCCGCATCGGCACCGGCGAACGCGGCCGGGAGGACGGCGCGACGCCCAGCTTCTCCGAGCCGGCGGGCCTCACCCTCGTGCCCAACACCCACGGCTACGACGTGGTGATCGCGGATACCGTCAACCACCTCCTCCGCGGCCTGAACCTCGAAACGGGCGTGGTCACCACGCTGGCCGGCACCGGCGAGCAGTGGCGTGACGGCGAGACCGACGGGCCGGCCGACAAGATCGAGCTCACCAGCCCGTGGGACGTCGCCTGGTGGAACGGCGGCGTCGCCATCGCCATGGCCGGCAACCACACGCTCGGCTTCTTCGACCCCGCGGAGAACACCGTCCGCCGCCTGGCGGGCACGACCGTCGAGGGGATCAACGACGGACCGGCGGAAGGGGCCTTCTTCGCGCAGACCTCCGGGCTCGCCGCGGACGGCGACCGGCTCTGGATGGTCGACTCCGAGACCAGCGCGCTGCGCTATCTGGAGAACGGCGAGGTCACCACCGTCATCGGCAAGGGGCTGTTCGCGTTCGGCCACAAGGACGGCGACGCGGACGAGGCGCTCCTGCAGCACCCGCTGGGCGTCACGGTCCTCCCCGACCACTCGGTCGCCATCAGCGACACCTACAACAACGCGATCCGGCGCTTCGACCCCGAGACGAACACCCTGACCACCATCGCGACGGACATCGCGGAGCCGTCCGACGCCCTCGTGGTCCAGGACGAGCTCGTCGTGGTCGCGTCGGCGGCCCACCGGCTCGAACGCTTCTCGGCCGCCGCCACCAGGATCGACGGCGAGGCCCACCAGGTGAAGCGGCCGTCCACCGACATCGCGCCGGGGCGGTTCGAGCTCGCCGTCGTCTTCACCCCGCCGACGGGGACGAAGCTGGACGAGAGGTACGGGCCGTCGACGCGCCTGGAGATCACCAGCTCGCCCCCGGAGCTGATCATCGAGGGTGCGGGCGTCGGAACCGAACTGGTACGGGCGTTGCGGATCAACGATTCAGTCACGAACGGCGTGCTGCACGTCGTGGCGCAGGCGGCCAGTTGCAGCGACGATCCCGCGGACGAACACCCGGTCTGCCGTCTGACCAGGCAGGACTGGGGTGTACCCGTTCGAGTGGTTGCGGATGCACCTACCAGGCTCCCGCTGCTCATGGGCGGCATGGACGAGGGGTCCCAGCAGGGCACGTAGACTCTGCTGGTGCCTGATGTCAAGCTCGAGATCCAGATGCTGTACGACCGCGTGATGGTGCGCATTTCGCCCGAGGACGGCGAGCGGCGTTCCAGCGGAGGCATCGTGATCCCCGCTACGGCCCAGATGGCGAAGCGGTTGGCGTGGGGCGATGTGTTCGGAGTCGGTACCAGCGTGCGCCACGTGAAGGTCGGTGACCGGGTGATGTTCAACCCGGAAGATCAACTTGAGGTCGAGGTGCACGGCACCACGTATCTCGTGATGAGGGAGCGCGATCTGCACGCGGTTGCGACGGAGCTCACCGAGCACGGTACGGGCCTGTACCTATGAGCCGCCGGCTCGTGATCTGCGCCTGATAGCCACACCACATATGCCGCCTCAGGAGACACAGGGCAACGGGGAGAGCTGTGCCGTACGACGCTGACAAGACGAGAGCCATGCCACCGGTGGGTCCCGGTGGCACGGCCTCCGAGCAGACCGCCAAGATCAATCCGGTCCAGGCGGACGCTGCCACCGCGGCGTGGCCGTCCGAGGAGCCGGACACCAACGAGCCGACCGTGTCCACGGCCGTGCCCGGTGTCGGCTTCCCGGCGAGCGAGGACGCCACGGAGTACATGCGGCCGGTGGCGCCACCCGAACCCGAGCCGGAGGACTTCGGCGTCCACGGGCCGGTGATGATCGAGCCGGGTGAGGACGAGCCCCGGCAGAAGAACACCAGGAAGAAGGCGCTGGTCGTGGCCGCGGCCGTGGTCGGCGCGTTCGGCCTGCTCTACGGCCTCGACATCCTCATCTCCAGCGGCAACGTCCCGCGCGGCGTGACCGTGGCGGGCGTCGACGTCGGCGGCATGAGCCACTCCGAAGCCGAGAAGAAGCTGCGCGACGAGATCGGCCCGCGCCTGAGCAAGCCGGTGGCGCTCAAGGCCGGTGACGTCACCGGCGAGCTGGACCCCGAGGCGGCGGGTCTGGAGCTCGACTGGGACAGCACGATCGACCGTGCCGGCAGCCAGCCGCTCAGCCCGATCACGCGTGTCACCTCGCTCTTCACCAGCCGTGAGGTCGGCGTCGCGACGAAGGCCGACGAGGCGAAGGTCTCCGGCGCGCTCGAGGCACTGCGCCCCAAGCTCGACCACGAGCCCATCGAGGGCTCCATCAAGTTCGAGGGCCCGAACCCCGTCGCGGTCGACCCGCACGACGGCCAGAAGCTCAAGGCCGAGGAGGCCGCGAGCGCTGTCGTCGCGAACTGGGCCTCCGGCAGCCCCGTCGACGTCCCGATGGACTTCACCCCGGTGAAGACCACCAAGGAGGGCGTCGAGAAGGCCCTCAACGAGGTCGTCAAGACGGCGGTCTCCGGCCCGGTCAAGATCAAGGGCGAGGGCAAGGACGCGAACCTCACGCCCGAGCAGATCGGCGCCACGCTGGCGTTCTCGCCCGGCGACGGCGGCGCGCTCAACGTCGCGGTGAACAAGGACAAGCTCGCCGAGGTGACCGGTCCGCAGCTCAAGGACACGGTCAAGGAGGGCAAGGACGCCGAGATCGTCTTCGAGGGCGGCAGGCCGACGGTCAAGCCGTCGGTGGACGGCCTCGACCTCGACTGGGACAAGAACCTGCAGCCCTACTTCGACACGCTGAAGAAGACCGACGGGCGCGAGGTCAAGTTCGAGTACAAGCACACGCCCGCGAAGGTCACCACCGAGCAGGCGAACAAGATGGGCATCAAGGAAGTCATCGGCGAGTTCCAGACCGGTGGCTTCGCCGCGGAGTCGGGCGTCAACATCCGGGTCGTCGCGCAGAAGGTCAACGGCGCGATCGTGAAGCCCAAGGAGACGTTCAGCCTCAACAAGTACACCGGTCCTCGCGGCACCGCGCAGGGCTACGTCGAGGCGGCCATCATCGAGAACGGCATCCCCGGCCGTGCGGTCGGGGGTGGCATCTCGCAGTTCGCGACCACGCTCTACAACGCGTACTACTACGCGGGCATGAAGGACGCGGGCCACAAGGAGCACAGCTACTGGATCACGCGGTACCCGAAGGGCCGCGAGGCCACCGTGTTCATGGACGGTGCGGGCAACAGCCTGATCGACATCGCGTTCACGAACCCGGACGACACGGGTGTCGCCATCCAGACGATCTGGACGCCGTCCTCGATCAAGATCGTGCTCTGGGGCACCAAGAACTACGACGTCACCGGCTCCACCAGCGGGGAGTTCAACCACACCCAGCCGGAGGAGCGCAAGGTCAACAAGACGCCGTGCTCGCCGAGCACCGGTGCGCCGGGCTTCTCGGTGACGGACACGCGCACGATCAAGGACCGCCGAACCGGCCAGTCCCGCAGCGAGTCCCGCACGGTCCGCTACGACCCCTCACACAAGATCATCTGCGAGGCGCCGCCACCACCAGCCGGCGGCTGACCCACCAGCGGTGATTCGCAGTGGCCACGAACGGGTAGTCACCCGTTCGTGGCCACTGTTGCGCAAGAGGCGCGAAGACACCCCGTCGTCCAGACCCTGGGGCGGGCGGGAATGGTGATGTACGGGGTCGTGCACGTTCTGGTGGCGTGGCTGGCGATCCAGGTCGCGTTCGGCCAGTCCGAACAGGCCGACTCGAAGGGCGCGGTGAGCGACATCGCCCAGGGCGGCGCCTGGCTGCTGTGGACGCTCGCCATCGGGCTCGTGTTCTTCGCCCTGTGGCAGCTGCTCCTCGCCTTCGTGGGCTACACCTACATCGGCAAGAAGCGGAAGCGGATCTCCAAGCGCATCGGGTCCGCCGCCCGCGCCGTCACCGCGACCGGTATCGCGCTCGGTGCGTTCAAGTACGCGACGGGCAGCAGCTCCGGGAACCAGAACCAGCAGCAGCAGGAGCTCACCGCCCAGGTGCTCGCGCTGCCCTTCGGCCAGTTCCTCGTCGGCGCGGTCGCGATCGGCATCCTCTGCATCGCCGGCGTGATCATCTACAAGGGCATCAAGAAGTCCTTCGAGAAGGACCTGGACATGGGCCGCGCGCCGTCGTGG
>JASLAV010000302.1 GCA_030146905.1 Lentzea sp.
GTGGAAGTTCGGGATCGTGTAGAGGAACTTGACCCGCTGGCCGGCCCGCTTGCAGGCTTCGAGCGCCTCTCGCAGCAACGACGGCACGAGCCCGTCGGCGTCCATGGCGACGTGCACGACCTGCGCCTGGTAGGCGGTGAAGGACCCGAGGGCGCCCACGTAGGAGGGACCCTCGGCGATCACGACGTCACCGGGGTCGCAGAAGATCCGGGTGACCATGTCGAGGCCCATCTGCGAGCCGACGGTCACGACCACGTCGTCCGGGTGGCCATTGATGCCCTCCAGGGCCATCACCTCGCAGATCTGCTCGCGCAGCAGCGGGACACCGTGCGCCGAGCCGTACTGCAACGCCACGAGGCCCTCGGTGGCGACCAGCTGACCGATCTCCGCCGACAGCGACTCCAGGGGCAGCGCGGCCAGGTGCGGCATGCCGCCGGCCAGCGATACGACCTCCGGGCGGGACGCGACCGCGAAGAGTGCCCGGATCTCCGACGCCGTCATCCCTGCCGTGCGCGCTGCGTAGCGGCGGAGGTGGGGGTCAAGGCTTCTGGGGCCCTGCTTGGCGGGCTGTCCGGGCACAGTCATGTGGGACTCCTGAATAGGAAATGTCCCGAGCGAGTGTAACCGTCGTCCCGTTCAGGGCATGCGCCTTCCCGGTTCCGTCACATTCGCCTACCCTCGTATGGGTTCACTGTGTGTGTTAATGGGTGGAGGTCGGGGTGTCCCGTCGCGTCGTGGGCGTCACGCTGGACAACCTGGAGCATCTCTCCAAGCACAGCAGAACGTGCGTCTTCTGGGAGTTGGCTCCTCACCTGCGCGAACAGGCGGAGGAGTACGGCGACACGGAGTTCGAGAAGGAAGCCTGGGTGTCCAGCGTCCTGCTCGAATGGGGTTCGTGCGGCCGTCTCATCTACTGCGACGGCATTCCGGCCGGGTCGGTGTTCTACGCGCCTCCCGCCGCGGTTCCGCGCAGCGCCGCCTTCCCCACGTCCCCGGTGAGCCCGGACGCGGTCCTCATGACGTCGCTGGACGTCCTTCCCGAGTTCCGAGGGGGAGGACTCGCGCGCGTGCTCGTGCAGGCCGTGGCGAAGGACCTGACGCGTCGTGGTGTGAAGGCAGTCGAGGCGTTCGGCGACATGCGTCCGGACGACTCGGAGTCCAGTTGCGTCACGCCGGCCGAGTTCCTCACGAGCGTCGGCTTCAAGACCGTGCGGCCGCACCCCCGCTGGCCCCGGCTGCGCCTGGAGCTGCGCAGCGCCATCACGTGGAAGGAAGACGTCGAGGCGGCGCTGGAGCGCCTCCTCAACAGCGTCACCGTCTCCACCGCGGAACCGAGCTTCCGCCCCGCCTGATCTCAGCGAAAAGGCCCCCTCGCTCACGGCGAGGGGGCCTTTTCGTCAGTGCGGGATCAGCTCTTCGACATCTCGTAGCGCAGCAGGTCGTTGAACGTGAACGTGCCCGTCGGCTGGTCGTCCTTGCCGAGCAGGTACAGGCGCTTCACGGCAACGAGGATGCCCTCGGCGACGATGTCGCGGAAACCGGGCGTGGCCAGGCGAGCGCGATCCTCCGCGTTCGTCAGGTAGCCGGCTTCGACGCGGACGGCCGTGCAGCGGGTGAGCCGCAGCAGGTCCCACGACTTCGGGTGCGAACCGCAGTTCGACATCGACGTGCGGGCGGTGACCTCGCGCTGGATGAACCCGGCCAGCGCCTCACCGACCGTCGACGACGTGCCGTTGCCCGTGCCGTAGTGGAACGTCGCCACGCCCTGCGCGTTCGGCGACGAGTTCCCGTCGACGTGCAGCGACAGGATCAGGTCGGCGCCCGCCTCGTTGGCGAACCTGGCGCGCTCCGCCTCGTCCGGGCAGTTGTCCGGCCCGCGGGTGAGCAACGCCTCCATGCCGGTGGCGGCCATCTTGCCCTCGAGCCTGCGCGCGAGGTCCAGCATCAGGTCGGCCTCGGACACGCCGCCGACCACGACACCGCGGTCCTGACCGCCGTGACCGGGGTCGATGACGATGCGCTTGCCGGACAGGCGCGACCCGGCACCGCGGAGCCGTTCCTGCTCGCGCAACAGCACCGGGCGGCCACCGCGGACCTTCGGCTGGAGCTGGCGCAACGCGCGCACCGTGTCCGGTCCGCACATCCCGTCCACGATCAGGCCGTAGTCGCGCTGGAAGTTCCTCAGCGCGTGCTCGGTCTGCTGGCCGAACACGCCGTTGGCGCGTCCGGCGTCGTAGCCGAGCTCCAGCAGGCGTTCCTGCAACATCAGCACGTCGTCGCCGGTGGTCGGCTGCGACATCAGGAACGCGAGCGGACGGTCGCCGAGGGAGAAAGTCGCATCGCGCAGCGCGCGGTAGGTCGCCGGCCCGACGATGCCGTCGATGATCAGCCCCCGCTGCTGCTGGAACGCTCGCACGGCGTGCTCGACCTGCTGGTCGAACACCGGCGGCGCCTGTGGGTCGGCCGGCGGAAGCAGTCCGAGCCTGGTCAGGGTCGACCGGATCTCGGCAACATCACTTCCGACGTCCCCGCGGCGGAGCAGCTGCATGCACCCTCGC
>JASLAV010000327.1 GCA_030146905.1 Lentzea sp.
CTCACGGTGTTCGTGTAGACGAGCCGGTGCTGACCGAGCGCGGCGTAGTTGGCCCACAGCGCGGCCAGGTTGCGCTCGGTGATCCCGGTGCGGTGCGGGTCGTCGGCGGGCGCGGGGTGGATCTGGTCCAGGAAGTCGCCCTCCACCAGGCAGTGCGCCGTGCCGCGTGCCCGGAGCAGGTGGGAGACCTCCCAGCCGACGCTCGACTTGCCCACACCGGCGCCGCCGCCGATCAGCACCAGCTCACGTGTGACCACGTCGGCGAGACTGCCACGGTCCAAGGGCGCGCACACGCGGTTTTGGCCTGCTCCACGAACTGTCATGTGGCACGATCACGCACGTGACCAGCACCTCCGCCGCGACACAGCACCTGCGCGACCTCGCCCGGTTGCGCCGCGTCCGCGACCGGGTGGACCGCGAGTACGCGCAGCCGCTGGACGTCGAAGCGCTCGCCCTCGGGGTGAACATGTCGGCCG
This sequence comes from Lentzea sp., assembly GCA_030146905.1. The sequence goes on from JASLAV010000327.1 coordinate 477, forward strand.
GGCACCTCAGCCGGCAGTTCCGCCGCGCCTACGGCGAGTCACCGTACTCGTACCTGATGACGCGGCGCATCGAGCGCGCGATGGCGCTGCTGCGGCGGGGCGACCTCAGCGTCACCGAGGTCTGCTTCGCGGTCGGCTGCTCGTCGCTGGGCACGTTCAGCACCAGGTTCACCGAGCTGGTCGGCGTGCCGCCGAGCGAGTACCGGCGGGAGGCGACCGGCGAGACGGTCGGCATGCCCGCGTGCGTGGCGAAGCAGGTCACCAGACCGGTCAGGAATCGAGAAGCGTCCGCTTCGGACCCCACCTAGCGTGACCGCCATGGACATCAGCATCCACCAGACGTTCCTCCCGCAGGACGACCCGGACGCCGCGCTCGCCTTCTACCGCGACGTCCTCGGCTTCGAGGTGCGCAACGACGTCGGCTACGAGGGCATGCGCTGGATCACGGTCGGTCCCGCCGGCCAGCAGGACACGTCGATCGTGCTGCACCCGCCGGCCGCCGACCCCGGCGTCACCGAGGAGGAGCGACGCACCATCGTCGAGATGATGGCCAAGGGCACCTACGCGGGCATCAACCTGGCCACCAAGGACCTCGACGGCACGTTCGACAAGCTCCAGGCCGGCGGCGCCGAGGTCGTCCAGGAGCCGACCGAGCACCCCTACGGCGTGCGCGACTGCGCGTTCCGCGACCCCGCGGGCAACCTGATCCGCATCCAGCAGTTGCGCTGACCCCCACGTCCACCGAGTGCCACCCCGCTCCGACGTCCCCAGGAGCGGGGTGGCCGCACACCCGCCGACGCGCCCGGCACAACCGGATGGAGACACGATGAGCAAGGCCACCAGGACGGACGCGCAGTCGCCCGAGCCGTTCCTCGCCGACCGCCACGACCTGATCCGCGTGCAGGGCGCGCGCGTGAACAACCTCAAGGACATCAGCGTCGAGATCCCGAAGCGGCGGCTGACCGTGTTCACCGGCGTGTCCGGCTCGGGCAAGAGCTCGCTGGTGTTCGGGACGATCGCGGCCGAGTCGCAGCGGATGATCAACGAGACCTACAGCGCCTTCGTGCAGGGCTTCATGCCCACGCTGGCGCGGCCCGAGGTCGACGTGCTCGAAGGCCTGACGACCGCGATCATCGTCGACCAGGAGCGGCTGGGCGCCAACCCGCGTTCGACGGTCGGCACCGTCACCGACGCCAACGCCATGCTGCGCATCCTGTTCAGCAGGCTCGGCACGCCGCACATCGGCCCGCCCAACGCGTACGCGTTCAACGTGCCGTCGGTGAGGGCCAGCGGCGCGATCACGGTCGAGCGGGGCGGCAAGACCAAGGCCGAGAAGGCGACGTTCAACCGACTCGGCGGCATGTGCCCGCGCTGCGAGGGCATGGGCTCGGTCAACGACTTCGACCTGACCGCGCTCTACGACGACAGCAAGTCGCTCAACGAGAACGCGCTCACCATCCCCGGCTACAGCATGGACGGCTGGTACGGCCGCATCTACCGCGGCTGCGGCTTCTTCGACCCGGACAAGCCGATCCGCAAGTACACCAAGAAGGAACTGCACGACCTGCTCCACAAGGAGCCGACCAAGATCAAGGTTGACGGGATCAACCTGACCTACTCGGGTCTGATCCCCTCGATCCAGAAGTCGTACCTGTCCAAGGACGTCGACGCGATGCAGCCGCACATCCGCGCGTTCGTGGAGCGGGCGGTGACGTTCACGACCTGCCCCGAGTGCGACGGCACCCGCCTGGCCGAGGAAGCCCTGGCGTCGAAGATCGAGGGCAGGAACATCGCCGACCTGTGCGCGATGCAGATCAGCGACCTGGCCGACTGGGTGCGCGACCTCGACGAGCCGACGGTGGCGCCGCTGCTGGTGAACCTGCGGCGGGCCCTCGACTCGTTCGTGGACATCGGCCTGGGCTACCTCTCGCTCGACCGGCCGTCGGGCACGCTGTCCGGCGGCGAGGCGCAGCGCACCAAGATGATCCGCCACCTCGGCTCGTCGCTCACCGACGTCACCTACGTCTTCGACGAGCCCACCATCGGCCTGCACCCCCACGACATCGAGCGGATGAACGCCCTGCTGCTCCGGTTGCGGGACAAGGGGAACACCGTGCTCGTGGTCGAGCACAAGCCCGAGGTCATCGCGATCGCCGACCACGTGGTGGACCTCGGCCCCAAGGCCGGCACGGGCGGCGGCGAGGTGGTGTTCGAGGGCACCGTCGAAGGGCTGCGCGCCACCGACACCCTCACCGGGCGGCACCTGGACGACCGGGCGTCGTTGAAGGACTCGGTGCGGACGCCGTCGGGCGCGTTGGAGGTGCGTGGCGCCGACACGCACAACCTGCGCGACGTGGACGTCGACATCCCGCTCGGGGTGCTGTGCGTGCTCACGGGTGTCGCCGGGTCCGGCAAGAGCTCGCTGGTGCACGGCTCGGTGGCCGGCCGCGAGGGCGTGGTGGTGATCGACCAGGGCGCGATCCGCGGGTCGCGGCGCAGCAACCCGGCGACGTACACCGGCCTGCTCGAGCCGATCCGCAAGGCGTTCGCCAAGGCCAACGGCGTGAAGCCCGCGTTGTTCAGCTCCAACTCCGAGGGCGCCTGCCCCACGTGCAACGGCGCCGGCGTCATCTACACGGAGCTGGGCGTGATGGCGACCGTCGAGTCCACGTGCGAGGACTGCGAGGGCAAGCGGTTCCAGGCGTCGGTGCTGGAGTACGCGCTGGGCGGCAGGAACATCGCCGAGGTGCTCGCGATGTCCGCGGTCGAGGCGGAGGCGTTCTTCGAGACCGGTGACGGGCGCGTGCCGGCCGCGCACAAGATCCTCGACCGGCTCGTGGACGTGGGCCTCGGCTACGTGTCGCTGGGTCAGCCGCTGACCACGCTGTCCGGCGGTGAGCGGCAGCGGCTGAAGCTGGCTGCGCAGATGGCCGAGAAGGGCGAGGTCTACATCCTCGACGAGCCGACGACGGGCCTGCACCTGGCCGACGTCGAGCAGCTGCTCGGCCTGCTCGACCGGCTGGTGGACTCGGGCAAGTCGGTCATCGTCATCGAGCACCACCAGGCGGTCATGGCGCACGCGGACTGGATCATCGACCTGGGCCCCGGCGCGGGCCACGACGGCGGCCGGATCGTCTTCGAGGGCACGCCCGCCGACCTCGTCGCCAAGCAGGCCACCCTGACCGGCGAACACCTCGCCGCCTACGTCACCCCCTGACCACCCCGAGAGTCCTACGTTCAACGCGCGAG
>JASLAV010000347.1 GCA_030146905.1 Lentzea sp.
TGCCGTCGGCGTCGCGGAAGAAGTAGTTCGTCCGCAGCGTTGCGTTGATCATCGTGAGCAGGCTGCGCAGGATGCGGTCCGCGTCGAGGCTCGTCACGTCGTCGATCAGCTTGCCGATCTCGACGACCATCACCTCGGTGCGATCGGCGCGCGTGGCGTCGTCGAGCCGCGGGTCGAACCGGGCCTCGAACAACGCGACCAGCGCGATGGCCACGCTGGTGTGGCTGAGCACGGCGTCCTCGATGTAGTCCTGCGAGTACGGGGTGCCCGCTTGGCGCAGGTACTTCGCGTACGCGCGCAGCATCGCGGCCTGCTGCCAGGTGAGCCCAGCCTGCAGCACCAGCGAGTTGAACCTGTCGACCTCGGCCTCACCGCGCCAGACCGCGGCGAACGCGTCCTGGAACCGCACGCGCACCTGGTCGAGGTCTCCCTCGGACAGCTGCGCGAGCGCGGCCTTGTCGATGCGCAGGCCGAAGTCGTAGATCCAGCACTGCACGCCGTCCTCGCGCGCGATCTCGTACGGCCGCTCGTCGACCACGATCACGCCCATGCGCTGCAACATCGGCAGCACGTCGGACAGCGTGATGCCGGCGCCGGTCACGAAGATCTTGAAGCGCCGCTCGCCCGGCTCGGCGTCCTCCGGCACGTAGAACACCATGTCGAGGTCGCCCTCGGCGAGCTTCTCGATGCGCCGGTAGTCCTCGAGACCCGTGGAGGCCGGGAAGTCCTCCTTGTAGGCCTCCGGGAACACCGAGGCGAACCGCTGGCCCTGCTCCGTGGCCGACTCGGCACCGAGGACGTCGCCCCCGACGGCCTCGACCATGCGGTCGTCCCAGCTGCGGACGGCCTCGGCGAGCTTGACCTGGATCGCGTGGACGTCCGGCTCCAGCGTGCGCGCCGGATCCGTGTGCACCATGAAGTGCACGCGGGCCAGCGCGGACTCGCCGACGCGCGCGCTGTACTCGAGGTTCAGGCCGCCGAGCTCGGCGAGCAGCACCTCCTGCATCGCGAGGCGGCTCGTGGTGGTGTAGCGGTCGCGCGGCAGGTAGACCAGGCACGAGAAGAAGCGGCCGAACGGGTCGCGGCGCAGGAACAGCCGCAGGCGCCGCCGTTCCGCGAGCGCGATGACGCCCGTCGTCGTCTGGTAGAGCGTCTCGGTGTCCACCGAGAACAGCTCGGTGCGCGGGTAGTTCTGGATCACCTCGAGCATCCGCTGGCCCGAGTAGGACTGCAGCGGGAAGCCGGCGCGGTGGATCACCTCGCGCACGCGGCGCTCGATCACCGGGATGTCGAGCACGTCCTCGTGCAGCGCCGTGGTGCTGAAGATGCCGAGGAACCGGTGCTCACCGGAGACGTTGCCCTCGCCGTCGAACGTCTTCACGCCGACGTAGTACGGGTAGACGCTGCGGTGCACGCTGCTCTGCGCGCTCGCCTGCGTCAGCACCAGCAGGTCCGGGCTGAGCGCCTGGGCGCCGTTGTCCGGCCCTGCGGTGAGGCTGCGCGCCGCGAGGCTGTCCTGGCGCAGCACGCCGAGACCGCTCGCGAGCACGGCCCGCAGCGCGGGTTCGCCGTCCTCGGTCACCAGCTCGTACTGCCGGTAGCCCATGAACGTGAAATGCCCGTCCGCGAGCCACTTGAGCAGCTTCGCGCCGTCGGTGGTGGCCTCGGACGAGTCCTTCTCCAGCTCGTCGGCGAGCTGCAGCGCCGTCGTGACCATGCGGTCGGTGTCCTCGACGACCTCGCGGACGTCGTTGAGCACCGTCAGCAGCCGCGTCTCGAGCTCGCGGGCACGATCGGGGTCGGTGATGTGGTCGACCTCGATGTTCATCCACGACTCGGCCAGCGCGTCGGCCGGCGGGTCGGCGGGGTCGGCGGTCGGCAGCACCTCGATGCGCTCGCCGGTCACCGGGTCGCGGCGCACGACGACGATCGGGTGCACCACGCGCTGGACCTGCACGCCACCGCGGGTGAGCTCGGACGCGACCGAGTCCACGAGGTACGGCATGTCGTCGGTGACGACCTGCACGACGGTGACGGGGCACTGCCACCCGTCGGACCCGCGCGTCGGGTTCAGGATGCGCACCGCGGCGCGTCCGGGGACGCGGCTCTCGGCGAGCTGGTAGTTCGACCGCACCGCTCCGACGAGGTCCACCGGGTCGTCGTCGTTGACTTCCTCGGCGGGCACGTGCCGGTAGAAGAGGCGGATCAGGTCAGCGAGTTCGGGGGCATTGGCGGCGGCCCGTTCGATCAGCTCGTCACGGACCTGCTCAGGACTGGCCGGTCGACTTCCGTCGGCCGCGGTGGGTACCGCGGGGACGTCGTCGGTTCGGGTCGGGGCTCCAGTCGAGGTCATCTTCAGGCGACTCCACGCTATCCGGCACCTCTGTGTGCCGGGTCCGACCCCACCCTAGATGGGGTAGCGGCCGTCTCCGGCAACGGGAGGGGCACTGACGGACCACTGAATCGAGGGCTGAATCGAGTCACATCATCAGTGGTTGCAACATGTTCCGCATCGTGGACGCGGTAGGACACCGGCCGGTCCCGACGAGCGGACCGCACCGGAAGTTCAACCGATCCGTGGCACACAACCGATCATGGGCCCGGCGTGGTGGTGACCGCCGGACCGTGCAGAACACCTACCCGTCCACCGCCGCCCGGTCACGTCCCGGCCGGCGGGTTGGGCAAGGCTTGAGGTGTGGTGCTGGACACCATCACGTCCCCGGCAACGTCCAGCCCGGCGGCCCGTCGTGACGAACGGGACGGATCGGACCGGTGGTCTCGTTGTCCGGCGCGATGCCCACGGGGAGGATCGGGCCGGTCTTCTCCTGCTCGCTCTCCTGCGGAGGAGAGGGCTGGGCGGGTTCCTGGCCGGAGGCAGCGGGCTCCGCCGCGTTCGCGGGCGACTGCGTGCCGAACAGCTGCTCCTGCGAGAAGTAGGACCCCTGCGGCACGCCGAACTGGCTCGCACCGAAGTAGAGCTCCGGCCTCGCCTCAGAGGAGGACCGCGACGAGCTGAACGGCTCACCCCTCAGGAAGGGCGTGTCGGCTGCCGCCGGCTGCTCGGCTGGCCGTTCCGGGAACGGGGGCTGCGCCGCGGAGGCCGCCTCGACGCCGAACCGCGGGGTGGCCACTTCCGGGTTGAGGGCTTCCGGGGCTGCGGCTTCCTGGGCGACGGCGTCCGGGGTGGTGATCTCGGGTTCGGCTGCCGACCACTCCGGCACGCTCAGATCCGTGGCCTCGACCTGTTCCTCGTCGGAGCGGCGGCCCGTCTCGTAGGCGACGAGCGCCTCGGCGAGCAGGTCGGCAAGGCTCATGTCGCTCGGCCTGCGCCGGCTGCTCGGACGGCCCGTCCGCGCGCCGGACTCGCCGTCGCCGCCTGCCGCGGCCTGGTCGGGAGCGGTCTGCTCCGCCGGCTCGCCCTGAGCGGGAGACCCGGCCTTCTCGGCGAAGAAGTCGTACTCCGCAGCCGCGCCGGCCGGGTCGGCTCCGGCGGGCGTCACCGGTTCCGGCTGGGCGACGGACGCCGGCTCGGACCGGCTGAACGGATCGGCCTGGGTGAACGGATCGGCCGGCGCGGACGCCGGTGGGGCGCCGAAGCCCGACTGCGCCCCGAAACCGGGCTGCGCGCCGAAGCCCTGGGTCCCGAACGTCTGCGTCCCGAAGCTCGGCTGGGTGCCGAACCCGGTGTGCGCGCCGAAGCCGGTCTGGCCGCCGAACGCCGGCTGGCTCCCGTGGCCTGCCTGCGCCGACGGATCGCCGGTGGCCTGCTGGTCCGGCGCGCGGGACAGGCGGACCGGGACCGTCGGGACGTCCGACGGGTCGTCGTCCACGTCCGC
>JASLAV010000391.1 GCA_030146905.1 Lentzea sp.
GCGGCCGACGATGTCCGCGAACAGCAGCAGGATCGCGCCGACCAGCGCGGAGAACGGCAGCAGCCAGCGGTAGTCCGGCCCGGTGATCGCACGCGCCACGTGCGGCACCACGAGTCCGATGAACCCGATGGGCCCGCACGCCGCGACAGCACCGCCCACCAGCAGCGTGATGGCGAAGATGCCCAGCGACCGCGTCATCCCGACCTTCACGCCCAGCGACTTGGCCACGTCCTCGCCCAGCGACAGCGCGTTGAGCCCCGGCGCGTTGAACGCCGCCAGGACCAGGCCGACCAGCAGGAACGGCGCGACCTGCCACAGCACCGTCAGGTCGCGGCCGGCGATGCCGCCGATCTGCCAGAACCGGAACGCGTCGAGCGACTGCTGGTCGAGCAGCACGATCGCGGAGACCAGGCCGTGCATCAGCGCGGAGACGGCGGCTCCCGCCAGCGCCAGCGTCACCGGCGACGGACCACCCCGGCCGGCGGACCCGAGCACGAACACCAGCACGCTCGCGATCATCGCGCCGGCGAAGGCGAACCAGATGTAGCCGACCAGCGAGTCGACACCGAGCAGGAAGATCGAGAGCACGACCGCCAGCGCCGCGCCGTGCGTGACGCCGAGGATGCCCGGATCCGCGAGCGGGTTGCGCGTGTGGCCCTGCATGAGGGCGCCACCGACGCCCAGCGCGACGCCCACCACGATGCCGATCAACGTCCGCGGGATCCGCAGCTCGCGGATCACCACGTCGTCCTCGGCACCGGTCGGCGTGAAGAGGCCGTGCCAGACCGCGGACAGCGCGATCTCCTTGGAGCCGATCGCGATGCTCGCCAGCGTCACGGCGACCAGCACGACCAGCAGGAAGAGCAGGCCGAACGACCTACGACCCAAGGCCCATCCTCCTAGCTCGCTGAAGTCAGGTAAGCCTAACCGAAGCACCGCGGGCGTCCCGCCCGCGGGCTCGCGGTCCTGATCACAACGCGGACGAAGAACGACGGGAGAAGATCGGTGCACAATGTTCGAACACCAACGTTGTGCGGGTGGTCGATATCGATTGGGCCGACCCGGTTCACGCACTGGTGGCCGATCAGTCACGCAAATAGCACGAAGGGGTTCCGGGGAAGATTCCCCGGAACCCCTTCGTGATTCAGCGAATTTCAGCCCTGCTGGTGGTAGGCGTCGAGGACCTCGGCCGGGATGCGACCCCGGTCCGACACCTTCATGCCCTGCTTGCGCGCCCACTCGCGAATGGCCTGGTTCTGCTCACGATCCGCCGATGCCGGACGTGCCTTCACACCCGCGGGACGACCGGGGCCAACACGCTTCCGGCCACCCGCACGACGTGCGCTTCCCACGAAGTCGGCCAACGCGTCGCGAAGTTTGCCCGCATTACCCGAGGAAAGGTCGATCGTGTAGCTGACACCATCCAGACCGAACTCGACGGTCTCCTCAGCGGTAGAACCGTCCAGATCGTCGACGAGGGTCACCGTGACCTTCTGCGCCATGCGTATCCTCCAGGACCCCGAATGCGCGGTCACCCGCGTCGCCAACTAAAGCCTTCTGCGAGGCAGGTTAGCGCACGGGTGCCGCATTGCACCTATCGACATCCGGAAAGTTACTCATTCAGGGCGAACGAGCGGGAACAAGATGGTCTCCCGGATACCCAGCCCGGTGAGGGCCATCAGCAGCCGATCGATACCCATTCCGACGCCACCACTCGGTGGCATTCCGTACTCCAGTGATCGCAGAAAGTCTTCGTCGATCGGCATGGCCTCGTGGTCACCGGCCGCGCCCAGACGAGCCTGCGCTTCCAGGCGTTCGCGCTCGATGACCGGGTCCACCAGTTCGGAGTAACCCGTTCCCAGTTCGAATCCGCGGACGTACAGATCCCACTTTTCGGCGACACCCGGCTTGGTGCGGTGCTGCCTGGTCAGCGGGGACGTCTCCACGGGGTAGTCGCGCACGAACGTCGGCGCGTGGAGCGTGTGGGTCACCAGGTGCTCCCACAGCTCCTCGACCAGCTTGCCGTGCCCGAACTTCGGGTTGACCTCGAGTTCGTGGCGGTCACAAAGCTTGCGCAGGACCTCGGCAGGCGTCTCGGGGGTGATTTCCTCACCAACCGCACCCGACAACGACTCGTAGATGCTGAGCGTCGTCCATTCACCCGAGAGGTCGTACTCGGTGCCGTCCGCCAACGTGACGATCTGAGAACCGGTGACCGCTTCCGCGGCTTCCTGGATGAGCTCGCGGGTGAGTACGGCGTTCGAGTCGTACGTGGCGTACGCCTCGTAGTACTCCAGCATCGAAAACTCAGGCGAATGCGACGAGTCCACACCTTCGTTGCGGAAGTTGCGGTTGATCTCGAAGACCTTCTCGATGCCGCCGACGACGCAGCGCTTCAAGTACAGCTCCGGCGCGATGCGCAGGAAGAGGTCGATGTCGAGCGCGTTCGAGTGCGTGATGAACGGACGCGCGCTCGCACCTCCCTGCAGCGTCTGCAACATCGGCGTCTCGACTTCGAGGAATCCACGCCGGTGGAACGAGTCGCGCAGAGAACGAACCACGTTCGCACGGGTCCGAACAGTGTCGCGAGCGGTCGGCCGCAGGATCAGGTCGACGTATCGCTGACGAATGCGGGTTTCCTCGCCGAGTTCCTTGTGCGCGACCGGCAACGGGCGCAACGACTTCGACGTCAGCTGCCACGCGTCGGCCATCACGGAAAGCTCGCCGCGGCGTGAGCTGATGACCTCGCCGTGCACGAAAACGTGGTCACCGAGGTCGACGTCGGTCTTCCACTCGGAAAGCGCTTCTTCACCCACACCGGCGAGGCTCAGCATCGCCTGCAGTTCGGT
>JASLAV010000409.1 GCA_030146905.1 Lentzea sp.
CCATCGCGGCGTAGCGGATGTCGCCGAGCCGCCGCACCGAGCAGCCCGCCACCGGCTCCTTGGACGACGTCACCGCCGCCATCACCAGGCCCTGGCGCAGCAACGCCGTCGTGTGGTCCTGGTCCTCGCGGTGGAGGTCGAACGAGATCTTCAGCGACGACGGCACCCGTTGCAGGGCCGGCAGGAACCACGTGGCGAGCGAGTCGGCGTTCACCGCGATCGGCACCCGCACGACGGCGTCCTCGCCCAGCGCCACCTCCAGGTCCTGGTCCAGGGCGAGCAGTTGCCGACCGTAGCGGACCAGCACCTCTCCCGACGGCGTCAGCCGCACCGGCCGCGCCCTCACGATCAGCACGCGACCCGTCCGCTGTTCGAGAGCCTTGATCCGTTGCGAGACAGCGGAAGGCGTGACGTGCAGCACGGCGGCCGCCGCGTCGAACGTACCAGCGTCCACGACGGCGAGCAGCGTGCGAACCAGGTCGAGATCCATCACGAGCGCTAATGCTACGTAAGAATCATTAGCTGGTCTCATCGAGAACGCGTCAATACCGTCATCGGTGTGACTGACCTGCTGCTCGGCTTCGGCACCACCATGGCCCTGATCGTCGCGATCGGAGCGCAGAACGCTTTCGTACTGCGCCAAGGACTTCGCCGCCAGGCGGTGGCCAAGGTCGTCGCCGTGTGCGTCGTCTCGGACGCGATCCTGGTCGCCGTGGGCGTCGCCGGCTTCGGGGCGATCGTGCGGAAGTGGCCCTCGGTGATCACCGTCGCCGCGATCGCGGGCGGGCTCTTCCTGCTGGGGTACGGGTTCCTGGCGGCACGCCGGGCGTTCCGCCCGTCCGCGATGGACGCCTCCCCCGACGACGGCGGCTCCGGCCGGCCGGTGCTCACGGCGCTCGCGCTCACGTGGCTCAACCCGCACGTGTACCTGGACACGCTGCTGCTGCTCGGCTCGATCGCGGCGGGTCGGTGGCTCTTCGGGGTCGGGGCCGTCACCGCGAGCGTCGTCTGGTTCGTCGCGCTCGGGTTCGGCGCCCGGCTGCTCAGCCCGCTGTTCGCGAAGCCGCGCGCGTGGCGGGTGCTGGACGGCCTGATCGCCGCCGTGATGATCGGTCTCGGGGCGACCCTGATCGCCGGGTGGTGATCATCACGATCCCCTTCCGGTACGCGCGACCGCGGTGGTCAGCCCAGGCGAACGGCCTCGGGCAGCCCCGCCCTGTCCGCGACGGGCCACTGCAGCGGATCCGGACCCAGTTTCACCAGTTCGGCGACCTGCAGCTTCGACCACGGCGAGATCTCGCGCGTGCCGTCGAGGACGTCGGCGGCGAACTTGGTCCACGCCACCCGTTCGGTGGAGTCGACCTCGTCCGGGTTCGGGACGGGCTCGTCGTCGCAGAACACCCGGAACACCGGGCACATCTCGTTCTCGACGACGCCGTCCATCTCGGCGCGGTAGCGGAAGGCCGGCAGCAGCAGCTCTGGTTCCGAGCACTCCAGGCCCAGCTCGTCGCGCAGCCGCCGCAGCACGGCCTGGGCCATGTCCTCCTCCGGCAGCGGGTGGCCGCAGCAGGTGTTCGTCCACAGGCCGGGGAACGTCTTCTTGTGCAACGCGCGGCGGGTGAGCACGGTGTTGCCGGCGGAGTCGAAGACGTAGCTCGAGAACGCCAGGTGCAGCGGTGTGTCCGCGTGGTGCACGACAGCCTTGTCCTCGACGCCGATGGCCGAACCGTCCTCGGCCAGGAGGACCACCTGTTCCACAGTCACGCCCACACGTAATCACACACGGGCAGGTCTCGGGAACCGGGATGCCGGGTGAGTTCCAGCGAACGGATAGCCGGACCATAGGTGTCCGGGGTCACCCTGGGACTCATGACATCCCCGTTCGCTCAGGCCCACACCATGTTCCTGGTGCTGGTCAGCCCGGCGGGCCAGTACTCCATCTGGCCCGCGGTGCTGCAGGTGCCCGCCGGCTGGCAGGTCGTGCACGGAGTCGCGTCCCGGTTGTCCTGCGAGGACTTCGTGAACGCGCTCCGCGACGACCTGCCGTTGGCCGCCTAGAGATTCACCCGCTAGAGCAAAGTGATGTACCCGTGCGCCGAGGCACCGCCGTGCTCGTCGTTGCCGCCGTACGAGGCCGTGAAGCCCTGCAGCAGCGTTGACAGGCCCACCAGCAGGGGCACCTGCGAGTCGCAGACGGCCCTGCCGGAGATGGTGGTCGTGGCGGTGCAGAGCGGCGTGCCCTTCACCGTCTGGAAGACGACCTTCTGACCGGCGACCGGTGCCCCGGTGTGCTTCTCGGTCAGCGTGGCGTTGAGCCCGCGGACCGTGAAACCGAGGAGCCGCAGCTGGAGCTGGGCGTGACCGGCGACGAGCTTCGACGTGGCGGGCGGCACGAAGCTGACCGCGATGCCCACCGGGCGCTGGCCGACGGCGACGGAGCCGGTGACCGTGTTCGACGCCGTGTCGATGATCGACACCGTGTTGCTGCCGAAGTTCGTGACGTAGGCGCTCGCACCGTCCGGCGTGAGGGCCACGCCGATCGGGCGGTCGCCGACGGCGATCTTCCGCAGCTCGGCCATGGCCGTGAGGTCCACGACGGAGACGGAGTCGAACTCGCTGTTCGTCACGTACGCGCGGGTCCCGCCGGGGGACAACGCGATGCCGTGCGGCGTGAAGCCGACAGCCGCGGTGCCGACGACGGTGCGCGTGGCGACGTCGATGGCGGAGACGGTGTCGGAGCCCTTGTTCACCACGTACACGCGCTGGCCGTCCGCGGACGCCGCGATGGCGGTGGCGGTGCTGCCCACCGGGATCGTGGCGACGACCGCGTTGGCCGTGGTGTCGATGACCGAGACCTTGCTCGGGCCGACGACGTCGTGCGTGACGTAGACGGCCTTCCCGTCACGGGTGACGACCACGCCGTCGGGGTTCTGGCCGACGGTGACGGTCGTGGTGACCGTCAGCGTGGCCGTGTCGACCACGGAGACCGTGCCGTCGCCGTAGTTGGTGACGTAGACGAAGCCGCCGCCGGGAGCGACCGCGACACCCGCCGGGTGACTTCCGACGGGAACGGACCTGTCGACCGAGTTGGTCGGCGTGTCGATGACGGTGAGCGTGTTCTGGACGGAGTTCGTCACGTAGCCGCGCGTGCCGTCGAACGCGACCGCCGCCATGTACGGCGAGTTGCCACCGCTGTCGGAGATCGTCTCGGACACCGCGTTCGTGGAGGTGTCGATGACCGACACCCCGCCGCCGTTGTTGGCGACGTACCCCAGCACCCGGCCGGTGGGAGCAGCCGAGGCCGGGGTCACCACCAGTGCCGCGGTGACGGCAGCAGCCATCACCAGTGGACGTAACCGCATGTTCAATGCCTCCTGGCGCGATTCATCCCGACCTTCCCAGCACATCGCGACCGGAGGAGCGGGCGTTAGCCTCTTCGGACGCTTCCCCTGCCGGTGACCTGCGCATCCCGCACTACTGTGATTCAGGTCACTGCAACACCGAGTCGCGGCGAGCCAACCAGGGGAGTGATGTTCGCGGAGCTGTTCGACGAGCACGCCCACCCGCTGCACCGGTACCTGGCGCGGCGGGTGGGCGTCGACGTGGCTGACGACCTGGTCAGCGAGACGTTCCTGGCCGCCATGCGCGGCAGGGAGAACTACGACCGGGAGAAGGGCAGCGTCGTCGGCTGGCTCTACGGCATCGCGACGAACCTGTTGCGCGGCCACGCCAAGCGCGAGACACGCCTGCTGCGCACCGCCGAGCGCTACGGCGTCGACCTCGGTGTCGCGGAGTCGCTGGAGCACACGGTGGTCACCCGCATCGACGCCCGGTCGCACCTGCGGCTGATCGCGGCCGAGCTGGCGCGGATGCCGGTCGCCGACCGCGACCTGCTGCTGCTCGTCTCCCTGGCAGGGCTGACCGTGCAGGAGGCGGCCGAGGCGCTCGCCATGAACCCCGGCACCGCGCGGTCCCGCCTGCACCGCCTGCGCACCAAGCTCAAGGAACTGGAGCCCCGCCATGCGTGACATGCTGGACGACGACCTCGCCGAGCTGTACCCCGTGCGCGGCAGCGACGACGCGCGCCTCGCCCGTCTGCGCGAGCAGCTCTTCGCCGAGAAGCCGCCACGCCGTTCGCGGGCCTGGGCGGGCATCGCCGCCGCGGCCGCCGCCGTGGTGATGATCACCGGTCTCGTGGTGGCGCTGCGC
>JASLAV010000424.1 GCA_030146905.1 Lentzea sp.
CCCACGACCTCGTCGATGCGGCTGCGCTCACGCACCAATGCGATGTCGCTCTCCCTGATGCGTCCTGCCACGCCCCCGAGTCTAATCCTTTGGCAAACTGCCAACCGTGACCACGGCCGACGTCTTCGGACAGCACCGCACGCACCTGATCGGCGTCGCCTACCGGCTGACCGGCAGCGTCGCCGACGCCGAGGACGCCGTGCAGGAGGCGTGGCCCCGGTTCGCGAAGGCCGAGGGGATCGAGGACGCGCGCGGCTGGCTCACGACCGTGGTGAGCCGCATCTGCCTCGACCGCCTGCGCTCCGCCGCGGTGCGCCGCGAGACCTACGTGGGCTCGTGGCTGCCGGAGCCGTTGGTCACGACGCCCGAGGAGGACGACCCGCTGGCGGCGGTCGTGCGGTCCGACGGCGTGCGCATGGCGGCGCTGGTGCTGCTCGACAGGCTCACCCCCGACCAGCGCGTGGCGTTCGTGCTGCACGACGCGTTCGCCGTGCCGTTCAGCGAGATCGCGGAGGTGCTGGGCGTCTCGGAGGCGGCGGCGCGCCAGCACGCGTCGCGGGCCCGCAGGACCGTGACGGGGTCCACACCACCTCCGCGCGCCGCGCTCGACGAGCAGCGCGAGGTGCTGGAGAAGTTCCTCGCCGCCATGGTGAGCGGCGACATCGACGCCGTGCTCGGCCTGCTGCACCCGGACGCGGTGATGATCGGCGACGGCGGCGGCAAGGCGCGCACCGCCGTCAACACGGTCTCCGGCGCGGACAAGGTCGCCCGCTTCTTCCTCGGCCTGCTCCGCAAGTACGGCTACCCGCAGCACCACCCGGTGCTGGTCAACGGCGACCTCGGCATGGTCATGGCGGCGCAGGGCGACATCGCGGCGCGCGTCACCACGTTCACCGTGCACGACGGCAGGATCACCGCCATCTACGACATCGCGAACCCGGACAAGCTCGGCCACGTCGGCTTCTGACCGGCCTCACCACCGCAGGCGCAGCAGCTTCCCCACGTCGCGCAGCTTCGGGATCGCGCCGACGACCTTCATCTGGATCCTGCCCGCCCTGGGCAACGCGTCCAGGTGCGGCAGGTCCACGCTGCGCCAGGCGTCCACTGTGGTCAGTCCCGGGTGCAGCGCCTCGACCTCGCGCGGATCGTCGACGCCCCAGTGCAGGGTCGCTCCGGCGTTGCGCACGGCGGGAACGAGCTTCTGCAGCTTGATGCCCCACGAGCCGTAGACGTCGAACAGCAGCTCACCGCCGGAGAACCGGTCGGTGATCCTCCTGATCAACGCGTGGCCCTCCTGCTGCGTGAGGTACATCGACAGGCCTTCGAACACGGCCACCACCGGCCGGTCGGCGGGAACGTCGGTGAGCCACGCGTCCTCGGTGACCGACGACGCCACGAGCTCGTAGTCGCCCGACGGTTCGGGCAAGAGCTTGTGCCGCAACGCGACCACGTCCGGCATGTCGACGTCGCGCCACCGCACGGTGTCCGGCCGTTCGAGCCGGTGCACGCGGGTGTCCAGCCCGCAGGCCAGGTGCAGCACCGTGCACGACGGGGTGCGCCGGAGGAACTCGCGCGTCCAGTCGTCGAGGACCCTCGCGCGGATGGCGACACCGACCGCGGTCGTCGGGGTCATCCCCGTCTTGGCGAAGTCGTAGTCGATGCGGTCGACCGCGCGCTTGGCCTCGTCGTCGTGCAGCACCGACGAGGCCCGTCCGCTGTCGAGCGCCCGGCCGTACAACGTGGCGAGCATGGTCTCCTGCGCACCCGTCAGGGTGATCTTTTCCACCTCCCTAGTGTGTCGGGACCCGGCAGGCGTCACCACTGGTGAATCCCTGCTCCTTGATGCCGAACGCGCTGTTGAACCGGGCGCGCTGGTTCTCCAGCGCGATCTGGTAGGTCAGCGCGATGAGCTCCTGGCGGCCCAGCAGCTCCTCCAGCTCGGCGACCTGCTCGTCGGTGACGGTCACGGGCGTGGCGGTCATGGCGTCGGCGTAGGCGAGCGCCTTGCGTTCGAGGTCGCTGAACAGCGGTGAGGTGGCGTACGAGTCGATGTGCTTCAACCGGTCGATGTCGAGACCCTCGTGCTTCATGAGCATCGCGCCGAAGTCGACGCACCACGAGCAGCCGAGCCGCACCGCCGTGCGGTAGACGCAGAGCTCGAACAACGGCCCGTGCCCGGCGGACTTCACGGCCTTCTTGACCGCCAGCTCGTGCCGGCCGCTCGCCATCAGCAGCCTCGGGTGGTGCGCCGTCACCGCGACGGGCTCCGGCACCGCGCCGAACTCCCGCCGGGCGAACCAGTACACGGCCTTGACCAGCAGGCCGGCGTCCTTCTTCGCGACTCCCTTGATCCTCGTCATGACCACTGGACGGGGCGGCTGCCGGAAATGTGACACCTTTGGGTGACTGGGTCACGAGGCGGCCACCTCATAGGGTCCACCGCATGAGCAACGACTTCGTGCTGGACATCGACCACGAGTCGGCCGGCCTGCTGGCGGGGACGCTGCTGGCGGGCGACTCGTGTGCCGTGCCGGTGCGACACCAGAACGTCAAACTGCTGCTGTGCGCGCTGCCGGGCGAGAACGGGATGCGGCTCTTCCTGCGGCGCAACACGCCGAGCTAGCGGTCGTAGACCGCCACGTACTCCATCAGCAGGTCGCGCGACCGTTCGTTGTCCAGCGCGACGGCGTGCATGCGCTGGAAGACCGCCACAGCCCGTTCCACGGTCGCCACGTCGCTGGCGAGCGTCCAGTTCGCGAGGTAGACGAGCGGCGGTTCGTGCTCGTACTGGATCAACGCGTAGTCGAGCCCGACCGCCGCCGCCCCGCCGGCGCTGGCCGGCACGACCCTGATCGACGGCGCGTGGAAGAGCAGGTGCAGGACCTGGTCCTCCATCAGCCGGTCGTTGCCGACGACGGTGCGCAGCGCGTACTCGTGGATGAAGAACACGCACTGCGGCAGCACGCCGTCGCGTTGCAGCTCCGGCGCCGGCGCGAAGCCCAGCGCCGCCGCCAGCGCCTTCGCGTAGCACTCGGTTCGCAGGAGGACGGGAATGGTGACGCCGCTGAAGCAGGTGATCCGCGTGGCGCCCGCCGCGGCGAGCACGACGAGCTGCTCGCCGGCACCGTGCTGGGTCATGCCTGGAACGGTAAAGCCGTGATCATGAATTCGCCGGGCGAAACGCTCGCCCATCAGGGCGAATGGCCCTCGCGAGTGATCACGGACGGGCAACCTGGGCGAGGAAGTAGATCGCCTTCGACCCCGCGTGGCGCACGGCGAGCAGGAACGGCCTGTCGACGGTGACCACGATCGGGTCGACCGGGATCTCGATCGACACGGTCCGGAACGTGACCGCGGTGGCCGCCGCGCCCTCCAGGCCTTCCTCGTCCAGGCGCAGGACGGCCTCGTGGACCACCTCGTCGACGAACATCCGCTCGTCGGGGGAGAGCCCGCTGAAGTCGGCGTCGCGCGCGAACATGCGCTCGACGCCGAGCTGCCGCAACGTGTTCTTGAGGTTGAACTTCGCCCGCACGTCCACTTTGGGCAGTGACAGTTCGAGCCTGGTGAAGTCCTGCGCCTCGAACACCGACGGGGCGAGCGGCTGGTCGAGCGACTCGTCCGGCAGCAGGACCACGGCCTCGACGCCGGAGGCCGCGGGCAGCACGACCGTCTGCCAGCCGTCGCGGTGGGAGTAGCGGAACTTCTCCGTCACCTTCATGGTCGGCACGTCCACGTCGCCGCCGGGCGCGTGGAACGGTTTCGCGGCGGTCTCCCAGGCGGCGAACGGGTTGAGCCAGCCGACCTTCAGGTACAGGGCGTTGACGATGATCGCGGCCGCGTCCGGGGGCGGCGGGCTCGACAGCAGCTCGGGGATGAGACCGCGGGTGGTCTCGGCGACGTCGGTGTTGACGAGCTTGCGGACGGTCGCCGGGTCGGAGAACGCCGTGCGCCGCACCGAGGACGTGAGCGAGAAGTCCGGGTTCAACGTCAGGTCGTCGTCGGCCCACAGCGTGTTCGCGACGGCCAGGTCCGGCACGTCGAGGGCGTCGGAGGCGTCGAAGTCGGTCAGCAGCCCGTCGAGCTCGGTGCGGGTCTCGCCGCGGGCGGCCTCACGGGCCAGTGCGAGCGCACTGGCCACCGAGTACGGCGACCAGCACGCGTTCGAGGACGGATCAGGTACGGCGACGCGGTGCAGGTTCAGGGCGAAGTCGGCCTGATCGGTCACAGGGTCTCCCTCTCGGCGCGGGTCTGGCGGTGACGTCCATCGGCCGGGCGGTCCCGACTCGGCCGCCACGGCTTCGAACCTACGCCGATGCGCGGTGCCAGGCCACGGCCTGCGCGTCCGTGAGCAGCGCGACCTGGTCGACGACGACGCGAAGCCTTGCGGCGTCCGAGGAAGCGGCCTCGAAGAGCGGGCGGAACGCGGGGTCGAGCAACTCCGGCCGCTCCACCAGACGGGTGACGAGGCCGGTGATCAGCTCGCGTTGCTCCGCCTGCATGGCGAGACGGGCGGGATCGCTCATCACGTACCGGACGGCCATCGCCTTGAGCAGCGCCACCTCCGCGGCGACCTGGCGCGGGACCTCCAGCGACGCGTTGTAGCGCGTGAGGTCGCCATCGCCGTGCACCTCGCGGGTCGCGGTGACGGCGGCGGAGGCGAAGCGGCCGACCAGCTCACTGGTGAGGTTCTTCAACGCCACCTGCGCGCCGAGCGACCCGTCGTACTCGTGCTCCGTCCAGTACGCGATCACCGGCAGCGTGAGCAGCTCCTCCGCGGTGGCCTCGAGCGTCGCCACGGACTCGTCGGAGAACGTCTTGGCGGCGAGCGAGGCGATGGCGGCGCGTTCGTCGGAACGGGCCAGCGCGCCGAGGCTGATCCGGTGGGCCAGCACGCCGTCCTCGACGTCGTGCACCGAGTACGCCACGTCGTCGGACCAGTCCATCACCTGCGCCTCTATGCACCGTTCACGGTCCGGCGCGCCCTGGCGCATCCACTCGAACACCTCGACGTCGTCGGAGTACACGCCGAACTTCACGATGCCCGGTGTGCGCGTCCACGGGTACTTCGTCGACGCGTCGAGCACCGCGCGCGTGAGGTTCAGCCCGCACGCGGACTTGGGCTCCAGCCGGGCGAGGATGCGGAACGTCTGCGCGTTGCCCTCGAAACCGCCGCACGGGCCCGCGAGCTCGTTCAACGCCCTCTCGCCGTTGTGGCCGAACGGCGGATGGCCGATGTCGTGCGCTAGACCGGCGGTGTCGACGATGTCCGGGTCGCAGCCCAGCTCCTCACCGATGCCGCGGCCGATCTGGGCGACCTCCAGCGAGTGCGTCAGGCGCGTGCGCGGCACACCGGTGACCTCGGAGCCCTCGCCGGGGCCGACGACCTGCGTCTTGCCCGCGAGCCTGCGCAGCGCCGCGGAGTGCAGCACGCGGGCGCGGTCACGGGAGAACGGCGTGCGCGTGTCGGTGCGGGCACCCGGCAGCACCGCGGTCTTCGGGTCCTCGGTGAGCAGGCGCTCCGCGTCGTGACCGGTGTATCCCATCACCCGATTTTAGGGAGGTTCAGCTCCTCGAACACGCCGGCGTGCGCCTTCATCAGGCGGTAGTACAGCAGCGCTCCGGTCTCGCGCTTGATGTAGAACCACTGCGTCTCGCGCGTCTGCACGTTCGGGCCGACGCGGGTGGGCGACGTCCACGCGCTCAGACCGGCGTCCTCGGCCATCGTGCGGGCGCGCAGCGAGTGCCACGGGTCGCTGACGATCACCGCTGTCTTGAGGTCGCGTTCCTTGGCCACCGACGCGACGGCCCGCAGCGACCCGAGGGTGTCCGCGCCCTCGCCGACCTGCAGCACCCGGTCCTCCGGCACACCGCGCTTGACCAGCCAGAGCTTGCCGACCTGGCCCTCGGTGAAGTTGTCGCCCGGCTGGCGGCCGCCGGTCGTCGCGATGTAGCCGACGACGCCCTCCTGGTAGAGGCCCAGCGCGTGCTCCAGACGGGCTTCGAGCACGTCGGACGGGACGCCGTTGTACTGGGCGGCACCGAGGACGACGGCCATGTCGGCCTTCGTCCAGTCGTCGACGCGCGCGACCTGCCAGACGCGAAACGCCGTGCCTCCGACCACGAGCACGCCGATGACCAGCGCCCCGAAGACGAGGCGCAACACGACTCGGCGAATCCTGGCGAATGGTTTCAGAGGCGTGGTCCGCACACCCCGCATGGTCGCAGACCGGGCCGGTCTCGCGTTGACGCCCCTGCGAGGATCAACGCCATGCCTGCCGAACAGCCCACCGTCCTCGCCACCTCCGGAGGCTGGCGCCCCGGTCACCGCAGCGCGCTGGAGTTCAACAAGCTGATCCACTTCGCGCTGGAGCTGTCCGGTGTGGAGGGCCGCAGGCCGCGGTTCTGCCACGTCGGCACGGCGGGCGGCGACCAGCGGGCGATGAACGCGAACGTGGCGGAGGCGGGCGCGATCGCGGGTGTCGACGTCTCGTTCCTGAACCTCTTCACGATGCCGCCGACCGACGACCTCGAGAGCTTCGTGCTGTCCCACGACGTCGTGTGGGTGGGCGGCGGCTCGGTCGCGAACCTGCTCGCGGTCTGGGACGTCCACGGCCTCGGCCCGGTGTTCCGCAAGGCGTGGGAGGCAGGCGTCGTGCTCAGCGGCGTGTCGGCGGGCTCGATCTGCTGGCACGCGGGCGGCGCGACCGACTCGTTCGGCCCCGGCCTGAGGATCGTCACCAACGGCCTGGGCTTCCTGCCCTACGGCAACGGCGTGCACTACGACTCCGAGGAGCAGCGCCGCCCGAAGATCCACGAGGCGGTCGCCTCCGGCGTGCTGCCGAAGACCTACTGCACCGACGACGGCGTCGGCCTGCTCTACCGGGGCGCCGAACTCGTCGAAGCGGTGACGGAACGTCAGGGCTCTGGTGCATACGTGGTGGTCAGGGACGATTCTTCAGCAACCGCACAGGAGGAAAAGCTCGACACCAGGCTCCTGTGAGACGGACCGTTGAGGTGTGCGCTGGGCT
>JASLAV010000462.1 GCA_030146905.1 Lentzea sp.
CGAGACGTGTCGAGGGTCGTTTCAGGCACCGGGATGAGCCGTGCGAAAAGAGCCGGGCGGGAGGAGGATTTCCACATGGGGACGCATCATCGGTACGAGGTCGACGTCGTCTGGACGGGCAACACCGGGAACGGGACGTCCGGGTACAAGTCCTACGAGCGCGCGCACGAGGTCGTGGCCGAGGGCAAGGAGACGATCCTCGGGTCGTCGGACCCGTCGTTCCTGGGCGACCGCGGCCGGTACAACCCGGAGGAGCTGCTCGTCGCGTCGCTGTCGCAGTGCCACATGCTCTGGTACCTGCACCTGGCGTCGGTCAACGGCGTCGTCGTCACCGGCTACCGCGACCACGCGACCGGCACGATGGCCGTGCACCCCGACGGGTCCGGGCGGGTCACCGAGGTGACCCTCAACCCCGTCGTCACCGTCGCGGATCCCGAGACCGGGGTGACCGCCCAGGCGTTGCACGAGAAGGCCCACTCGATGTGCTTCATCGCGGCGAGCGTGAACTTCCCGGTGCGGCACGAGCCGGAGGTCGTGTGGGAAAGGGCTTGAGTCTCAAGCCGCTCGAGACGCCACGGTGGTGGTCATGACCAACAACCACATGGCCGGCCGGCTGTACCCCATCGGGGACGTCGCCCGCCGCACCGGGCTGACCGTGAGCGCGATCCGGTTCTACGCCGACGAAGGCGTCGTCGCGCCCACCA
Source organism: Lentzea sp. (assembly GCA_030146905.1). The sequence goes on from JASLAV010000462.1 coordinate 705, forward strand.
GCCACACCGACTCCGGTTACCGGCTCTACGACGTCGAGGCCGTCGCGCGGCTGGAGCTCGTCAGGACGCTCCGCGATCTCGGCGCGAGCGTGGAGGACGTGCACCGGCTGCTGGCCGGTGAGACGTCGTTGCACGATCTCGCCACCACGCACCTCGTGATCGTCGAACGGCAGTCGCGGCAGCTGAGGGCCCGGCGGGCCGTGCTGAGGACCATCGTCAGCCAGGACAGCGACGCGCGGCAGGTGGCGTTGATGCACGAGCTCGTGTCCATGTCCGATGAGGACCGTGAGCGGTTGCTCGACGACTTCTGGAGCGAGGTCACCGACGGGCTCACCGTGCACCCGGCGTTCGCCGAGCACCTGCACCGGATGCGGCCCGTGCTGCCCGACGAGCCGGACACCGGGCAGTTGCAGGCGTGGATCGAGCTCGCCGACATGGTGCGGGACGCGGGTTTCCGCGAGAAGGTGCGCGAGTTCTTCCACAGCAGCTTCGCCTCGCCGAAGGCGCTCACCATCACGTCTCCGGAGATGATGGCGCGCATGGAGGAGCACCGGCTGGTCCAGGCCGAGGCGCTGGAGGCCGAACGGTCGGGGGTGGCGCCGGACTCGCCGCGGGGGCGCGAGATCGCCGGACGGCTGCTCGGCTCGCTCGCCGGGCTCACCGCCGGCGTGACGGGAGAGGCTCCTGACGTGGCGGAGCTGAAGCGGTCGGTGACCGAACCCGACCCGGTCGTCGACGAGCACGCGCGCCGGGCTGTCGCGAGGTTCGGCGACGTGCTGGACCGGTACGCGGCGCTCACCGAGACGATCAGCGGCAGGCCGCTGCCCGGCCAGGACGACACCGGGGTGAGCGACGAGTGGCTCGCCGCCGCGGTGGCGGCGCTCTGAAACCGGCCGCCTAGCCGTTGCCCAGCTTCTTCTGCCGCGCGGTGTAGTCGCGCATGCGCTTCGGGTAACCGACGATGCCGGCGTCGTAGATCGGCATGCCGAGCTTGCGGGCGAACGACCGCGCGGCGTCGGGTGACGCGACGCGGCGGCGTGTCCACTCGCCGTCGTGGGCGACCAGGACCACAGTGGTTTCGGTCACCGTGGTCTTCGGCTCCACATAGGCCTCGACGCCCTGGCGGCTCGCGGCCCACTGTTCGAGGTGGCCCGTGTCCTTGTTGGAGGCGGTCCGCAGCACACCTGGACGCGGCTTCCTGCGAAAACGGTCGAACAGCCCCATCGAGCACCTCCTGCGCTTCGATCCACCATGGTGCCAGGAAAGGGTGTTATGAGTAGGTGAATGATCAGCATTGGGTGCGTGGTGGCCCATGCCGGATCACCGCGCTCCGGCAACTAGTGACAAGATGGCCGCGTACCTCGCGCGCACCCGCGCGTAGTAAGTAATCCCGAGGAGATCCGAAGTGACTTCGCCGGAACTGGAGTCGGCCACCAACGCCGATCTTGTCATCCTCGGCGGTGGTTCAGGTGGCTACGCCTGCGCGTTCCGCGCGGCAGAGCTCGGCCTGTCCGTCGTCCTGGTCGAGAAGGACAAGCTGGGTGGCACGTGCCTGCACCGCGGCTGCATCCCGACCAAGGCGCTGCTGCACGCGGCCGAGGTGGCGGACAACGCCCGCGAAGGCGACCAGTTCGGCGTGAAGAGCTCGCTCGAGGGCATCGACATCGCCGGCGTCAACTCGTACAAGGACGGCGTGGTCTCGCGGCTCTACAAGGGCCTGCAGGGTCTCGCGAAGGCGAACAAGGTCACCCTCGTCGAGGGCGCCGGCACGTTCGTCGGCCCGAACACCGTCGAGGTGAACGGTCAGCGCTACGTCGGCAAGAACGTGGTCCTCGCGACCGGTTCGTACGCCCGCAGCCTCCCCGGTCTGGAGATCGGCGGCCGGGTCATCACCAGCGACCAGGCCCTCAACCTGGACTTCATCCCGGAGAAGGTCGTCGTCCTCGGCGGCGGCGTCATCGGCGTGGAGTTCGCGAGCGTGTGGCGCTCGTTCGGCGCGGACGTCACCATCGTCGAGGCACTGCCCCGCCTGGTGCCCGCCGAGGACGAGTACGCGTCCAAGCAGCTCGAGCGCGCGTTCCGCAAGCGCGGGATCAAGTTCAAGACCGGTGTGAAGTTCACCGGCGCCACGCAGTCCGGCGACGGCGTGTCGGTCACGCTGGAGAACGGCGACGTCCTCGACGCCGACCTGCTGCTCGTCGCGGTCGGCCGCGGCCCGAACAGCGCGGGCCACGGCTACGAGGAGGCCGGCGTCAAGATCGACCGCGGCTTCGTCGTCACCGACGAGCGCCTGCGCACGAGCCTGCCGAACGTCTACGCCGTCGGCGACATCGTGCCCGGCCTGCAGCTCGCGCACCGCGGTTTCCAGCAGGGCATCTTCGTGGCAGAGGAGATCGCCGGCCAGAACCCGAAGGTGATCGACGAGGCGGGCATCCCGCGCGTCACCTACTGCAAGCCGGAGGTCGCCTCCGTCGGTCTCACCGAGGCCGCCGCGAAGGAGAAGTACGGTTCCGCCGAGGTGTTCGTCTACGACCTCGCGGGCAACGGCAAGAGTCAGATCCTCAAGACGGCCGGTGGCGTGAAGCTCGTCAAGGCGCCCGACGGCCCCGTCGTCGGTGTGACCATGGTCGGCGAGCGCGTCGGCGAACTGATCGGTGAGGCCCAGCTGATCTACAGCTGGGAGGCTTACCCGGACGACGTGGCTCCTCTGATCCACGCCCACCCGACCCAGACTGAAGCCCTCGGCGAGGCGTTCCTCGCCCTGGCCGGCAAGCCGCTGCACGTGCACGGCTGACCGTTCCCCACACAAAGTCAGCCACACGAGAGCACGAGGAGTCAGCGAACAATG
>JASLAV010000473.1 GCA_030146905.1 Lentzea sp.
GCCGAGCGCCCACGCCGTGCCCTGGCCGTCGGCGATGACCTGCACCTCGACGTGCCGGGCGCCGGTGACCAGGCGCTCCAGGAACATCACGCCGGAGCCGAACGCGCGCTCGGCCTCCATGCTGGTGCGGTCGAAGTTCTCCCGCATCTCCTCGGGAGTGGTGATCTTGCGGATGCCGCGGCCACCACCACCGGCGGTCGCCTTCAGCATCAACGGGTAGGTGACCTCCTCGGCCACCTGCAGCGCGTGGTCGAGGTTCTCGACGGCGCCGCGGCTCCACGGCGCGACGGGAACCCCGACCTCCTCGGCGATCAGCTTCGAGCCGATCTTGTCGCCGAGCTTGCGCATGGCGTCGGCCGACGGGCCGACGAACGTGACCCCGACCTTCTCGCACAGCTCGGCGAACTCCGGGATCTCGGCGACGAAGCCCCAGCCGACCCACGCGGCGTCGGCCCCGGTCTCGACGAGGGCGGTCTCCAGCACCCCGAGGTCGAGGTACGGACGATCGGCCGCCAAGCCGAGGTTGTAGGCGAGGTCGGCTTCCCTCACGAAGGGCGCCGACTTGTCGACATCGGTGTACAGGGCGACGGTCTCGATCCGTTCCCCTGACTCGGCGGCGAGCTCACGGACGGCGTGGATCAGCCGCATGGCGGCTTCCCCGCGGTTGACGATCGCTACACGACTGAACAACGACTTGACTCCTCGCGGACATGACGATCTCAGCGGCAGTCGCCGCCCAATCGGTGTACACACTCTCGTCTACCAACCGGTAGCAAAACCGCTAGAGCGGAGCGAGTTGAGCAGCGTGCTTTGTATGAAACCAACAAGGCGCCAGGTCCTCGGCACAGCTTCACTTGAGCCCGTGGCGCAGCTCACCCCTCTTGTCGGCTTCGAGGGGGGTCCGAGCGTCAGGAGCGCGGGATCCGAACGACGCCCCTGAGACCTCGGCGTCCACGTGGAACCGGCCGTGGTGGTGGAGGACGGAGTCGAACCGCCTTCGCGCATGGCTCCCGTTTTACAGACGGGCGGGGCTCCACAGCCCCATCTCCACCTCGGCACAGCCTCTGAGCTGCGCGAACGTGAACATCATGACGTCGTCCGGCGATCTCTCCCAACCGAATTTCCGCGGCACCGGACCACGTCCAGGCGAATGGCGGTGCCGCGGGAGTTCATTCCGGCCGCCGCCGGGTAGCCACCCGGCATGCGACCAGTTCAACGGGCTGCCTCGGTGGTCGGTGCGGCGTTCCTCCTCGTCGGCGTGCTCGGGTTCATCCCCGGCATCACCACGCACTACGACGAGCTGACCTTCGCCGGCCACTCGGGAGCCCTTCTCCTCGGCCTCTTCGCGGTGTCGGTCCTGCACAACCTCGTGCACCTGCTGTTCGGCGTTGCGGGCCTGTTCGCCGCCAGGACCACGCAGTTCGCCCGCGCGTTCCTGGTCGTCGGAGGCGGCATCTACGTGTTCCTGTGGGTGTACGGCTCGGCGATCGGCGAGCACTCCGACGCGAACTTCCTGCCGGTCAACACCGCCGACAACTGGCTGCACCTCGGCCTCGGCGTCGTGATGATCCTGCTGGGCGTGGTGACCACCGCGGTCGAACGGTCCCGCAGCTCCTCACCCGTCAATTGAGGACGGCGATCGTGACGTTCAGGGCGCCGGCGAAGCTGACCCACGCGAGGTAGGGCACCAGCAGCAGCGAGGCGGCCTTGCTGCGCCACGAGAACACCACGACCAGCGCGACGATCGACAGCCACAGCAGCACGATCTCGGCGAACGCGGTCCCGTACCAGCCGAGGCCGAAGAACAACGGCGTCCACAGCGCGTTGAGCACCAGCTGCACGCCGAACAGGGCCAGCTCGCCGCGCACGGCGCCGTTGCGCCAGGCGAGCCAGCCCGACAACGCGATCAACCCGTAGAGGACGGTCCACACCGGACCGAACAACCAGGCCGGGGGCGCCCACGACGGGCGACGCAGGGTCAGGTACTCGTCGCCGGCCGACACCGAGAACAGCGATCCCACCACGGCCGTCACGACCACCGCCGCGACGAACAGCAACAGGACGCGCACGGGGTGGTGGCGCAGGGGCAACGTCGTCATGAGGAACTCCCGGCAGGCAGTGCGCGGATGATGGCGAGCACCGTCGAACGGCTGGGTGCCGCCCGCTCGGCGTCGTCGAGCAGGGACAGCTCGTCGGCGAGCACGGCCTGGCGGATCGAGTCGAGACGGCCGGGCAGCTCGCGCACGAGCACCTCGACCAGCCGGTCCCGCAGCGCCCTCCCGGCGGCGTCGTCGGACGGCAGCAGCCGCCAGTGCGACCGCAGGACGCGCTCGGCCACGTCCTCGGCACCGGCCGCCCACAGGAGGCGGATCATCCGGTCGGCGAGGCCCATGCCCCGAATCCTAGATTCGATTCAAAATCGTTTCAACAGCGCCTCGCAGCGTGTCGACGGCCGACACGCCGGGCGGTAACGACACCTCGGCCCAGCCCGGCCCCGCGACCAGCACCGGGACGTCTCGCAGGTCCGCCAGCGGCACCTGGTCCGCGTACACCCGATCATGCGCCCACACCACCACGACCTGGGGCTCCAGCTGCCGCACGGCACTGACCAGGGCGGCGGCGGGCACACGGGCGCCGAGGTTGCGGGCGACGCAGTCCTGTTCCGCCAGCGCGGCCGCGAGCACGTCCAGCGGCAGGCTGTGCTGCTCGTCGGGAGCACACGCCAGCAGCACGGAGGGTCTTCCCACGGCCACCCCCGACGACCTCATGGCGTCGGCGATGCTCCCGCTCGCGACGTGTTCGACCTCGACACCGGCCGCGGTCGACGCGACCCGCTCGCCGAGCTCGACCAGGAACGGCACGAGCACCGAGTCCCAGGTGTGCACGACGCCGTGGCGGGCGATCAGGTCGGCGGCGACCCGGCGCATCCCCGCCGCGTCGAGACGACCGGCGGCGGTCACGAAGTCGAGGTCATCGGGCGCGACCAGGGTCGCCGCCGCCGAGGCGGGGGCGACACCGGAGCCGGTCAGCTCGACCATGCGCTTGAGACGCGCGAGGTCGTCGGCGTTGTACCGGCGGTGCTTGCCCTCCTGGCGCGTGCTGGGGCCGAGCCCGTACCGGCGGTCCCACGTGCGCAGGGTCGTGGGCGCGACGCCGAGCATCCGCGCGACCGCTCCCGCACTCCACTCCACCACTCACCTCCGCCGCATCGATTCGGAATCGTAATGCGCGGACGCCGGGACGGCCCAGTACGGGCGGTCCCGGCGTTGCCGAGGCGCTACTTCCTCTTACCCGTGAAGAGGTCCTTGACCTGGTTGCCGCGGCGGCGCAGGCCCCACTTCGTCACGCGGATCAGCGCCTCGCGGACGATGTTGCCGCTCATCTTCGACTCGCCGAACTCGCGCTCCTGGAACGTGATCGGCACCTCGCGGACGCGGAAGCCGAGCTCGATCGTGCGCCACAGCAGGTCGATCTGGAAGCAGTACCCCGCCGACGCGACCGACGCGAGGTTCAGCTTGCGCAGGGTGTCCGCGCGGAACGCCCGGTAGCCGCCCGTCATGTCGCGGATGTTGGCGCCCAGCGCCAGCCGCGAGTACAGCGAGCCGCCCAGCGACAGCAGCTTGCGCTGCGCGGGCCAGTTCACGACCTCGCCGCCGGGGACCCAGCGCGAGCCGAGCACCAGGTCGGCTTTCGGCAGCGCGTCCAGCAGCCGGTGCAGCTGCTCGGGGGCGTGCGAGCCGTCGGCGTCCATCTCGCAGATCACGCCGTAGTTGCGGTCGAGCGCCCACTGGAAGCCGGCGACGTACGCGGCGCCCAGACCGGCCTTCTCGGTGCGGTGCATCACGTGGACGCGGTCGTCGGCGGCCGCCATCTCGTCGGCGAGCTGGCCGGTGCCATCGGGGCTGCCGTCGTCGACCACCAGCACGTGCACGTCGGGCAGTGCCGTGTGCAGCCTCTTG
>JASLAV010000563.1 GCA_030146905.1 Lentzea sp.
GGTGCAGAACGTGCCCGATCCCCAGTTGCTGAACGACCAGGACATGATCCTGAAGGTCCGCCTGAGCACCGTGTGCGGTTCCGACCTGCACCTGCTGACGGGCCACATCCCCTTCATGCAGGCGGGTGACGAGATCGGCCACGAGTTCATGGGCGAGGTGGTCGAGGTCGGTCCCGGTGTCACCAAGCACCGGCCCGGCGACCGCGTCGTCGTGTGCTCGTTCATCGTCTGCGGCCGTTGCTGGTACTGCCGCAACGAGCTGTACTCGTTGTGCGACAACACGAACACCAACCCGGGCATCACCCAGGAGCTGTGGGGCGCCGATCCGGGCGGCATCTTCGGCTACTCGCACGCGATGGGCGGTTTCCGCGGCAGCCACGCGGAGTACGTGCGCGTGCCGTTCGCCGACCACACCGCCATCCCGATTCCCGAGGCGGTCGACGACATGAGCGCGCTCTTCGCGTCCGACTCGGTGCCGACGGGCTGGATGGGCGCGGATCTGGGTGGTGTGAAGCCCGGTGACGTGGTGGCTGTGTGGGGTTGCGGCGCGGTGGGGCAGATGGCCGCGCGTGCGGCCCAGCTGCTCGGTGCGGAGCGCGTCATGGTGATCGACCGCTTCGACTACCGGCTGCGGCAGGCGGAGCGGGCGTTCGGCGTGGAGACGATCAACTACGCCGACACGTCCGTCGGGGACGCGCTGCTGGAGGCCACCGGCGGGCGCGGCCCGGACGTGTGCATCGAGGCGGTCGGCTGCGAGGCGCACTCCACCGGCCCGCAGTACGCCTACGACCAGGTGAAGAGCAAGCTGAAGCTGGAGATGGACCGGCCCATCGCGGTGCGCGAGGCGATCTACAACTGCCGCAAGGGCGGATCGGTCTTCGTGCTGGGCGTGTTCACGGGACTCGTGGACAAGTTCCCGTTGGGCGCCTTGATGAACAAGGGTCTGACCGTGCGCGGTGCGCAGCAGCACGGGCAGCGCTACATCCCGATGTTGCTGGACCGCATCGCGTCGGGAGAGCTCGTCACGAACCACCTCGCGACGCACGTCATGCCGCTGAGCGAAGGCGCGCGCGGGTACGAGTTGTTCAAGAAGAAGGAAGACGACTGCGTGCGTTCGGTCTTCAAGCTGTGACGGGCTGACGGCCGGTGCCCGGCGACGGGCACCGGCCGTCAACGTCCGCTACGCGGGAACCGTGAACCTCTGGTTGGCCCCGCCCGTGCACGACCAGATCTGCAGCTTCGCGCCGTCGGCCGTGTTGTTGCCGATCACGTCCAGGCACTTGTTGCTGCCCGCGTTGACCAGCGTCCCGTTCGTCGCCGTCCAGCGCTGGTTCGGGCCGCCGAAGCAGTCCCACAGCTGGACGGGTGTGCCGTCCGCCGTGCCGTTGCCGGTCACGTCGAGGCACTTGCCCAGGCCGCGCACCGTGCCGTCGGAGGACAGGGTCCACGTCTGGTTCGGTCCGCCGAAGCAGGTCCACATCTGCGGCAGGGTGCCGTTCGCGGTCGAGCCGTTGGTGACGTCGAGGCACTTGCCGCCCAGGCCCGTGATGGCGCCGGTGCGGCCGCCGGGCTGACCGGGGTCGAGCGTGCCGGGCCAGGTGAAGGTCGCCATCGCTCCCGCCGGGAGGTTGTAGCCGAAGGTCTGGCCGTTGTAGGAGACGCGGAAGTCCTGCTGGCCGCCCGAGTTCAGGGCGACGAGCACGATCCTGCCGTCCGGGTTGCGGAAGGCGACGTTCTGGATGCCGCCCTCGCCGTAGCCGGTCGAGTCGATGCGGACCGCACCGGGCTGCACGAACTTCGACAGGTGACCGAGGACGTAGTACTCGGCGTTGTAGGTGACGTCGTTGCCGTTGGTGCGGACGACGCCGGTGCAGTTGGTGCAGCTGCCGATCACCGGGCCGTTGTTGTTGTCCAGGGCCATGTTCCAGATCGCGACCGAACGCGCGTGGTTGCGCGTCGCGCCGATCGCGAGGTTGATGCCCTGCCAGCGCAACGTGTCGCGGAACGTGGACGCGTCGTCGGCCGACCTCGTGCCCGAGCACTCGGTGAAGAAGATGTCCTTGCCGGGCTGGTTGTTCTTCACGACGGACTGGCCGCCCGGGTTGCCGCCGTAGCAGTGCCACGCCGAGCCGATCACGTTGCCGCCCGCGCCGTTGTTGACGGTCTGCGGGTAGTTCGTGTCGTCCCAGTTGTGGTCGTAGCCGAGGATGCGTGCTTGCTCACCGGCCGCGCGCAGCTTCGGCACCAGGGTGTTGATGACGTTCACCTGCTGCTGGGCCGACATCCTCATGCCGGGGTAGCCAGGCGGTTCGAAGTTCGGCTCGTTCTGCACGCTCATGTAGTCGATCGGGATGCCGGCGGCCCGGTACGCCTGCGCGAACTTGACGAGGTAGTCGGCGTAGACGCCGATCCGGCTGTCGTTGAGCGAACCCTGGATGAGGCTGTTGTTGTTCTTCATCCACGCGGGGGCGCTCCACGGCGTGGCCATGACCGCGAGCTGCGGGTTGAGCTGCTTGGCCTGTTGCAGCAGCGGGAGGATGTTCGCGTTGTCGTGGGAGATCGAGAACCGCGACAGCGTCGGGTCGGCCGCGCCGTCGTTGTAGGTGTAGAAGCTGCGGGAGAAGTCGGTCGAGCCGATCGGCTGGCGGATGAAGCTCATGCCGATGCCGGTGCTCTTGCTGAACAGGTTGTTCATGATCTCGTTGCGGCGCGGCGAGTTGAAGATGTTCCACGCGGCCGCGTCCGTGAACGACGCGCCGAAGCCGACCATGGACTGGTAGGCCGAGTTCGGGTTGACCGTGATCGTGGAACCGCTGCCGCCGGACCCGAAGGTGACGTCGCCCTGCTGTCGCAGCAGGTTCGACCGGTCGGCGGTGGTCAGCCAGACGCTCGCGTTGGTGGCCGCGGTCGCGGAGGGGGACACCATCGTGCTCGCCGCCGTCACGACGGCCGCGGCGATCGCGATGCCGCGCCAGCGTTGTGTCATCTTTGACATAAGCGCTCCTTGCAGGGGTTGGGCGCGCCCGTTACTGGTTCTTCAGTTGTAGAGGCGGAAATCGGCGATGCTCCACCAACTGCTCGCGGCGCCGGTGGACGTGATGCGGACGTACCGCGCGCTGGTGCGCCGGACGTCGATGTTCGTCAGCTGGCCGGCGCCGGTGCCGCGCGCGACCGTGCGCCAGCCGGTGCCGTCGTCGCTGACCGAGAGCTCCCAGTTGCGGGCGTAGTCGCCGAGGTTGCCGCCGGAGTCGACCGCGACGCGGCGGAAGTCCCTGCGGCGTCCCAGGTCCACCTGCAGGTGCTGGCCGGGAGCCTGCGCGGCGCCGCTGGACCACCGCGTCGAGGCGTCGTCGTCGATCGCCGCCGCGCCGTCGGGCGAAGCGGTCGCGCCCGTGAGCGGCACGAGGCCGAGCCTGTCGCGGTGCTGCGAGGTCCAGGTGAAGGTGGCCAGCGCACCGCCGGGCAGGGTGTACTCGAACGTGCGGTCACCGGCGTTGACCGCGAACGAGCGCGGCTCGTCGTTCTGGTTGTGCACCACCAGCGCCGTGGAACCGTCCGGGTTGCGGAACGCGGTGTCCATGATCTGGCCGTTCCAGCCGGTGGTGCCGAACGACGTGCTGGCGATGCGCCGCGCGCCGGGCTTCACGAACTTCGACAGGTGGCCGATCGTGTAGTACTCGGCGTCGGTCACCACGGACCCGTCCGGCTGCACGGTGACCAGGCCGGTGCACGTGCCGCAGCCGCCGTTGTGCGGGCCGCCGGTGGTGTCGAGCGCGATGTTCCAGTTGACGGCGCTGCGCGCCCAGTTGCGGGTGGTGCCGAGGACGACGTTGCGGGCGTGCCAGCGCAGCGTGTCGCTGAAGACCTTGGCGGGCGGGTCGGTGACGCCCTTGGAACCCGAGCACTCGGTGAACCAGATTCCCTTGTCCGGGAAGGCGTTCCGCAACGCGGTCTGCGCGCTCGGGTCGCCGTAGTAGCAGTGGTAGGCGGTGCCGGCGAGCCACTTCGCCGCGGGGGAGCGCAGGACCTGGAACGGGTAGTCCGCCTCCGCCGTGCCGTCGTTCGGGTGCGTGACCCAGTTGTGGTCGTAGCCCAGGATCTTCGTGCGCGGGCTCGCCGCGCGCAGCTTCGGGCCGAGCGCCTCGATGACCTCGACCTGCGCGGCGACGGGCATGTCCGTGCCGGGGTAGGCGTCCGGCGTGCGGTTCTGCGGCTCGTTCTGCACCGACAGGAAGTCGATCGGCACACCCGCCCTGGTGTACGCCTGCACGAACTTCACCAGGTAGCGCGCGTAGGCGTCGTAGACCGCGGGGTCGTCCTTGAGCCGGCCGCCGACGAGCGAGTCGCCGGTCTTCATCCACGCGGGCGGGCTCCACGGCGTGGCCATGACCTTCAGCCGCGGGTTGAGCCGCTTCGCCTCGCGCAGCAACGGGAGGATCTTCGCCTCGTCGTGGCGGATGCTGAAGTGCCGCAGCGCGAAGTCGGTCTGCCCGGCCGGCACGTCGTCGTAGGTGTAGTGCTCCGCGGCGGCCGTGAAGTCGGACGACCCCACCGGCTGGCGCAGGAAGCTCACGCCGATGCCGCGCACGGGGTCGAAGAGCTTGCGCATGGTCTCCGCGCGGACGGCGGGGGACAGGCCCGCGAGCAGCTCTGCCGACGAGTCGGTGATCGACGCGCCGAACCCGTCGACCTCCTGGTAGCGCCGGTCGGGGTCGACCACGATCGTCGGCTGCGCGGAAGGCGCGGTGCCGAACGCGACGCGCGGCCGTTCGTGCATCAGCTCCGCCCGGTCCGGCGTGGTCACCCACACCCGCACCTGTGGGGAACTGGAGGCTTCCGCCGCGGGCACGGCGGTGAGGCCGAGCACCAGGGCCACGATCGCGGTTCGTCGCATGTAACACCCGTTCATCACTGTGAAACGTCAGCTTCCAGGATGAAACACCCGGCTGCGGCGCCGGTCAATGGTCTGGACGAGTTCCGGTACATTGACCAGGTGGAACGCAAGATCGAACACGTGAAACAGCGCGCGAGTCTTCGTGACATCGCGGCGGAGACGGGCGTGTCGATCGCGACCGTCTCCCGCGTGCTGAACGATCACGTCAACGTGGCGCCGCGAACCCGTGACCTGGTGCTCCAGGCCGTCGAACGACGTCGGCAGGAGACACCGGCGAGGCTCAGGACCGTCTACGTGCGGTGCCCGTACGTGCTCACGGACTACTTCGGCCTGATCGTCTCCTCGATCGCCGAGACGCTGAAGCTGCACGGCCTGCGCCTGTTGCTCGACGCGGGGGAGTCGGGCCAGCACAGCGACGCGCTCAAGGCGTTGCCACGCGAAGCGGACGCCGACGCCGCGATCCTCATCCTGCCGCCGGAGGAGGGCGACGAGCTCGTCGCGCTGTCCCGGTCGGGCTTCCCGTTCGTCGTGGTCGACCCGCGCGTCCTCCCGCTGCCCGACATCGCCTCGGTCTCGGCCGCGCACTCCTCAGGGGCGCGCGCCGTCGCGGACCACCTCATCAGCCTCGGCCACCGCGACATCGCCGTGATCGCCGGTCCGGAGGAGTGGCTGGCGGGCGACGCGCGCCTGTCGGGTCACCGCGCGGCCCTGGCCGAGGCGGGGGTGCTGCTGACGCCGGACCGCCTGCGGCACGTCGAACCCACTGTCGCGCACGGCGCGCGTGCCGCCGCTGAACTGCTCGACCTGGAGCCACGCCCGACCGCGATCGTCTGCTTCAACGACAAGGTCGCCGTGGGCACCCTTCAGGCCGCGCGGGAACGCGGCCTGCGGGTGCCGGAAGACCTCTCGGTGGCCGGGTTCGACGACATCGACCTGGCCGAGGCGACGAACCCCCGGCTGACGACCGTGCGGCAACCGTTGCAGGAGATGGGAAGCATCGCCGTCACGCAGCTGATGCGGATGCTGGACGGCCACCGGCCGGAGGCGTTGCACATCGAGCTGGCGACGACGCTGGTCGTCCGGGACTCGACGGCCGCGCTGTAGACGTGCCTGCTCAGCCTCACGCCAACCCGGTGATCGGTTGTCGGGCCGGCGAGAGGACGTTGTCCTTGTACGCGCCTGTCACGTTCCCCGCCGGGGAGAAGACCACGGCGATGTAGGTGTCGTGCCAGGTGTTGTCCGCGCTGCCGCACACGCGGCCGGCGCCGATTTTCGTGCTGGCGTTCCAGACGAGCTGGGTGAAGTGTCCGATCGCCTTCTTCGGGTCCGTGGTCCCGAAGCCCTCGTAGTCGTAGTACTGGTTTTCGGCGTACCACGCGTCGCTCGCCGCGGTGGCCGATCCCTGGACCGGTTCGGAGGAACTGGACGAGTAGAGGTTCTCCCCGTACCCCTGGGTCCCGTCGTGGACGACGGCTCCCTTGTCCGCGATGTGCTCGGCACGGGACTTGGCGTAGTCGACGAGCTCCTGGTCGAGCTGCACGGGAGGAGCCCCGTGCTTCGCCCGGTACTGGTTGATGCTGTCCACCATGCTGTTCAGAAAATCTTGACTGGTTTGGTCGGAGAAGCCGGTTTTCACGTCGTCTTCCTTCCGGATCACCTTGTGCCACCAGGACGGCGTCCATATTGGAATGTCACTGCAGAATACCAATCCTGTTCCGAAAAATGTAACATCTTTGCATTTTTTGAGCCATTTAGACCACGGTGCACCGCCCGCGCATGGAGGATCACTGGTAGTCCGGAACAGGCACAGCGTCGATCTCGACGTGCAGAGTCGCCAAATTCTCGTTGACGTGGTTTTGTTTGTTCGACGAACCCGCTGCCTTTTCCTGGTCGCCGATGGCCACGCACCCGCCCGGTCACGGGCGTAGCGTGACCGACTGGCCCTTCCTCAGCCTGACCCGCTGCTTCCAGCCGCCGAACCGGATCTCGGTCTCCGTGCCACCGACGCTGCGCACGACGGCGCTCGTGACCTTCCCGTCGCGCCACGCCAGGTCGACGCCGAACCCGCCACGCGCGCCGATCCCGGTGGCCGATCCGGTCCTCCACGCCGACGGCAACGCGGGCAGCAGCTCGATCACGCCGGGCCGCGAGTACAGCAGCATCTCCAGCATGGCCGCGGGAGCGCCGAGGTTCGCGTCGATCTGGAAGGTCGAACGGTCGCCGAAGCTGTACATGTCGAAGAAGTTCGGCGCCGTGCCGTTGGAGTGGTCGATCGACGGCCGCATCACCTTCAGGACCAGTTCGTACGCCCTGTCCGCGTCCTTCAGACGTGCCCAGCACGCCGCCCGCCACGCCAGACCCCAGCCGAAGCTCTCCATGCCGCGGGTGATCAGCAGCTGCTCCACGCCCTCGATCAGGGCGGCGGGGGAGTCGTCGTGGTTGACGCGGTCACCGGGGAAGAAGCCGACGAGCGGCGACAGGTGCCGGTGCGTGCTCTCGCCGAGGTCCTCCGGCGACATCCACTCCTGCAGCATGCCGGTCTTCTGGCTCACGACCGGCAGGTACAGCCTGTCCCGCAAGGCCGACATCCTGCGGCCGTACGCCTGGTCGCGCCGCAGCACGTCGGTCGCGGTCCGGTACTTGCCGAACAGGTTGTGCACGAGTTCCTGCGCGTAGGTCAGGCCGCGCGCGTCCTGCGGTCCGTGCTCCGGCGACCAGTCGTGGTCGTCGACCAGTCCCTGCGGGGTCTCGACAAGGCGTGCTTCCCAGAACTCGCAGGCACCTTTGAGCAACGGGTAGATCTTGCCCAGGTAGTCGCGGTCGAGCGTGTACTCGTAGTGCTCGTACAGCGACATGCACAGCCACGCGTTGCCGCCGGGGTGCCACCACCAGCCGCTGCCGCCGCGGATGTTGGTGGAGAAGGCGACCGCCCACCCGGCGACGCGGCCGCTGGTGTTGCGGAACCGGTTGCGCGGGTCCTGGAACAGCGTCCGCGTCGAGCTCGTCCACGACGGGAGCTGCGCCACGCAGTAGTCCGCGAGCGCCTCGAAGGTGTCCGGCAGCGCGGCCCTGTCCGCGAGCCAGTAGTTCATCTGGACGTTGATGTCGGTGTGGTAGTCGCCGTACCAGGCGGGGGTGTTGTCCGACAGCCACAGGCCCTGGAGGTTGATCGGGAGGGTGTCGCGTGAGCCGGTGATCGCGAGGTACCGGCCGAACTGGAGGTAGCTCGCCTCCAGCTCCGGGTCGGGAGAGGAACCGGAAGCCCTTGCCCGCAAGCGGGTCCACGTGTCCATCGCGCGTTGGGCGTCGGTGGAAGGGCCGAGGTCGACTTCCTGCCGGTCGTACTTCGCCCGGTAGTCCGCGACGTGGGTGTGCAGGAGGGCGTCGCCCCCGGCACGGACGGCGGCCTTGCCGAGCGCGACCGCGGCGGGCTCCACCGACGGGTCCAGGTAGCCGGCGGCCGCGTCCGGCACGTAGTTCGTGCCGCCGGAGAACACGACCACGAGGTCCGAGCAGCCGGTGAACGACAGCGCGGAGCCGTCCACCGCCACCGTCCCATCAGGACTGAACGCCGTCACGACACCGCTGTACGCCAGCTCGTTCGCGAACGACCCGGTGAACAGCGCGGCGGTGTGCGGCGCGTCCCCGACGGTCGGCTCGCCGTGCGCGCCGGCCAGCGAGACGGTGCCGGACTGGTCGGGACCGGCGAGCCGGACGATCACGACGTCGTCGGGGTGGCTGGAGTAGAACTCGCGGCGGTACTGCTTGCCGCCGTGGGTGTACGTGGTGGTGACGATGCCGTTGCTCAGGTCGAGCGCGCGGCGGTACCCGGTGGCGCCCGCGTGACCGGGCACCTCGACGTGGAGCTCGGCGAGCATCGAGAACGTGCCGAAGCGCGCCGGGTCGTACGGGAACTGGCCGTCGCCGTCGAGCGCGTCGTTGAGCTCGCCGGTCCACAGCGTGACGTCGGTCAGGCGGAGGAAGTCCTTCTCGACGCCACCGCCGACGAGCGCGCCGAGGCGGCCGTTGCCGATCGGCAGACCCTGCTCGATGATCTTCGCTTCGTCGGCGGGCGCCGGGTACCAGAGCGTCGTGGGACTGGGGTTGAGGGTGTTGCCCGAGGGCCGGTGCGGTTCGGAGTGTGCGGTGAACGCGGTCAGGACCATGCACTCAGCCCTAGCGCACCGGTGGCCCTGGGGAAAGCGTCAGGGCACCACGAGAACGGGCCAGTGCCCCGACCTGATCAACTTCGTCGCCACCGATCCAGCGAACCGGTGCCCCGCCTGCTGCGAGGCGCCGACCACCACCATGTCGGCCTGGCACTGGTCGGCGGAGTCGCGCAGCACCGTGCACGGGTCGCCGAACGCCTTCACGAACGTCACCGGCACGTCCAGCTCCTCCGCCGACGACCGGGCCTGGTCGCTCAGCTCCTCGTGGAGCTTGGCGGTGGCCTCGTGTTCGAACACCGACGCCACGGCGGGGCTCAGCGCTGCCAGGGACGAGTGGCACGCCACGAACGCGACGACCAGCCGGGCACCCTGGCGGCGCGCGAGGCCGAACGCGGCCGCGGCCGCCCGCATCGCGGTGTCGGAGCCGTCGACGCCGACCAGGATGGTCCGCGACGACGGCAGGGGAGCTGGGCCGAAGCAGT
>JASLAV010000565.1 GCA_030146905.1 Lentzea sp.
TGCGGTCGGCGATCTCCGGCACCGCGCGCTCGGCGTAGCACGGCGGCGCGAACGGGTGGGCGGTCCGCGGCAGGAAGCACATCAGGTCCCACAGCAAGCCCAGCGGCCTGCGGTTGGTCAGCATCCCCGCGCCGACGAACGACCCGATCACCGCGACTCCCGCGAGGCCGGTGACCCAGTCGCCCTTGGCCACCACCCACGTGACGCCCCACCACTGCGACCACGCGGGCGAGGCGAACGTCAGGTAGCACGTCAGCACCAGCGCCAGCACCCCCAGCGTCGACAGCACGCCCACGACGTTCTCGGCCCGGTGCGTCACGGCGACGACATGGCGCGCCCGCACGACGAGCGCGGAAGCCTCGTCGTCGAGCACCGCGGGCGCGGTCAGCCGGGACAGCAACACCACGGCCTGCGCGAGCACCAGCACCACCAGAGGCACCAGCGCGCAGGCGAACGCCGCGCTGAACCACGAGTAGAACGACGGCGCCACCAACCCGGTCCCGACCCACCCGCGGAACGTCAGCACCAGCACGGTCGACGACACCACCGAGGCGACCAGTGACAACCCCAGCAACACGCCGGGGCCGGCACCGTGCCACGCCTGCCACTCGTCACCGGCACGGGGACGGGCCCGCCACGCCAGAGCGCCGCCGAACACCGCCGCACCGGCCCAGGCGAGCGGAACCCAGTACGTGGCGACCATGAACGCCACGAAGAGCACGAGCAGGACCAGAGGGCCCTTGGCGTCGTTGCGCCGCCACGACCACGCCGCGAGCACCGACCCGAGCAACGCCACGGTCACCACCGGCGGTCCCCACGACGTCAGCCACAGCGGGCCGTCGAAGACCGGCGCGATCGCGTACAGCGCGAACCCGTGCGCCACCAGCACGACCACCGCGCAGACCATCAGCAGCCACGACCACAGCCCGCCCTTCTCCGTCGACGGCACGTCCGGGCAGTCCATCGCGGTCACCACGACCCGGCTGGCCACGACCGCCAGCACCCCAGCCGCCAGCACGGTGAGCACCAGGAAGAACGCGTGCTGCCACAACTGCGCGCCGGTCACGAGCACCACCACGCAGCAGCCGGCCGCGATGTGCAAGCGGGTGAGCCGCCGGATCCGCGGGCTGCCCTCCCACATCGACGCCCTGCTGAGCACCACACCGGGCCGCCGCACGGGAGCGCGCCGCATCATCGTCATCTCGTACCTGCTGCGCGACAAGGAGGTCAGCGCCATCAACCCGAGCAGCAGCAACACCGGCACCGCGGACGCGGCGAGCACCCGCACGTGCCGCGGGGGATCACCCAGCAGGTCGAGGAACTCCGGCAGCCGCTTGCACGTGGTGCCCGGCAACGAGCACTGGATGGCGTAGACGTCGATCGCCACCTCGCACACCGCGAGCACCAGCAACACCGTCAGCCCGAGCCCGAACAGCCGTGTCGAGGCCGCGCCGCGCCCGGCGTTCCACCACACCCTGTGGCGGGTCGTCGGGACCGAGTCGTCCGGGAGCTTGCGCGACCAGTAGGCGACGTTCGCCAGCCCGAACGGCAGCAGCAGCGCCCATCCGATGCGCCCCAGCACGTTCGCGAGCACCGACGGCACCCCGCTGCCGGGAACGCCGGGGCTGCTGCGCGCCATGCCGCCCCACGAGTACGCCTCGCGCCGCACGTCCGCGGGCACCCGCCCGGCGTGCTCCGGCGGCAGGTCGGCGAGCTTGCCGGGGTCCGGCCGCCAGAAGCTGCCGAACCTGTCCCCGCGGAACTGCTCGACCGCGTGGTCGGGGAGTGCCAGCATCGCGTTCGGGGGCGTGTTGTTGACCCCGTGGATGCGCAGTTCCAGGACGCGTGGACTCATCGCCTGCCTCCCCTTTACTCCAGTTGTCGTCAGCAAAGCTGCTCCAGTTAGCGGCCGAACGGGTGAAAAGGGTGTATCCCACCGCTCCCGCGAGCCTCTACTTGGCAAGGAGGCCCCACCATGACCACAACCGCTCACCCGAACGTCGCAAACTCCGTCGGACTCGCCGAGTTCCTCGCGACCGCCGGCACGCTCACCCTGGCGCAGCGCAAGCTCATCGTCGACCAGGCGCTCGTCCTGCTGGAACAGAACTACGCGCACCTGCCGCTGAAAGTCGCCATGCACGCGGTGAACCCCGTGCAAAGACTCAGGGTTCTGAGAGCCAGGCTCGAACGCCAGACCGACGCCACCGCCGAGCCCGAGTGGCAGTTCCACCGCGAACTGTCGAGCACCTTCCACTCGGTGCGCGACCTGCACACGAACTACCTGCTGCCAGCGCCGTTCGCGGGCAAGATCGCCTACCTGCCGTTCCAGCTGGAACGCTGCTTCGCGGCCGACGGCACCGAGCAGTACCTCGTCGCCCGCACGGTCGCCGGTTTCGAGGGCCTCGCCCCCGGCGCCGAGGTGACGCACTGGAACGGCACGCCGGTCGCCCGCGCCGTCGCGCTGAACGGCGCGGTCTTCGCCGGCAGCAACACCGCCGCGAACCTCGCCCGCGGCCTGGAGTCGCTCACGTTGCGCCCGCTGGTGATCCAGCTCCCGCCCGACGAGGACTGGGTCGTCGTGAGCTACCGCAACGAGAACGGCGCGCCGGGGGAGATCCGCGTCGACTGGAAGGTCACGGAGAACCTGCCGCCGATGACCGACGCCGACTCGCTGTCACCCGCCGCGGCCGCGCAGGGCGTCGACCTCGACTCCGACGAGAAGGCCCGCGCCAAGAAGTTGTTGCACGCCCCCGGGGTAGTGCGGGCCGAGGTCACCGGCGGCGCCGTCGCGATGGCGGAGCAGGACGTCGCGACGACGATGCCCGGCGTGTTCCGCGCGCGTCCTGTCACCACGCCGTCCGGCACGTTCGGGCACCTGCGGATCTTCACGTTCAGCGTGGACGACCCCGACGCGTTCCTCGCCGAGTTCGTCCGGCTCGCGGCCCTGCTGCCGCAGGACGGGCTCATCGTCGACGTGCGCGACAACGGCGGCGGCCACATCTTCGCCTCGGAGTTCCTGCTGCAGACGATGACGCCGCGCCGCGTCGACCCGGAACCCGTGCAGTTCCTGAGCACACCGCTGAACCTGCGGATCTGCCGCCGCCACGCGGACGACCCGACTGGGCAGATCAACCTCGGCCCGTGGTTCCCGTCGCTCGACTCCTCGACGGAGACGGGTCAGGCGTTCTCCTGCTCGCACACCATCACGCCGGTCGAGGGTGCGAACGCGGTGGGCCAGACCTACCACGGCCCCGTCGTGCTGATCACCGACGCGCGCTGCTACTCGGCGACCGACATCTTCGCCGCGGGCTGGGCCGAC
>JASLAV010000672.1 GCA_030146905.1 Lentzea sp.
GGTGCTCGACGTCTCCGACCAGCTCGTGATCACGGACGTGTTCGTGATCGCGTCCGCTCCCAACGAGCGGCAGGTCGGCGCGATCGTCGACAACATCGAGGAGAAGCTGCGGGAGGCCGGCACGAAGCCGGTGCGCCGCGAAGGGGCCCGCGAGGGCCGGTGGGTCCTGCTGGACTTCGTGGACGTCGTGGTGCACGTTCAGCACACGGAGGAGCGCAGCTTCTACGGCCTGGAAAGGCTGTGGAAGGACTGCCCGCGCATCGAGTTCGAAGCGGACGTCCCCGCCGACTCCACGGCCGAATGAGGTAGCTGATGGCCCTGAGCCGGCTCGTGCTGTGGCGGCACGGTGAGACCGACTACAACGCGACAGGTCGTCTGCAGGGTCACCTGGACTCGGCGCTCACCGAGACCGGCTTGAACCAGGCCAGGTTCGCCGTGCCGGTGCTCGCCGGGTTCGAGCCGGAGGTCGTCGTGGCCTCCGACCTGCAACGCGCGCGCGAAACCGCGAAGGTGTTCACCACGTCCGCGGACGTGCCGTTGCGGATCGACGAACGGCTGCGCGAGACCCATCTCGGCAAGTGGCAGGGCCTGACGACGGCAGAGGTGGAGCGGGAGTGGCCGGGCGCCGTCACGGTGTGGCGCACCGATCCGACCTACACGCCGCCGGAGGGCGAGTCGCGCGTCGAGGTGGCCGAGCGGGCCGTGCAGGTCGTCCACGAGGTCGACGCGGAGTTCTCCAAGACCGTCCTGCTGTGCGCGCACGGTGGCCTGATCAGCGCTTTGACGGGCCGGCTGCTCGAACTGCCGGTGCAGAGCTGGTCACAGCTCGGTGGCATCTCGAACTGCCACTGGACCGTGTTCACGCGCCGCAACGACCGGTGGCGGTTGTCGTCGTACAACGCGGGCACCACGCGTTGAGGCTGCTGGTCCTCGGCGACTCGCTGTCGTTCTTCGGGCCGTCGGGACCGCTGCCCGCTGATCATCCCCGGCTGTGGCACAACATCTGCGCCTCCGCCCTGGGTGGTTCGGCGGAGCTGGCGGCCGGGTTCGGGTGGACGGCCAGGGACGCCTGGTGGGCGTTGACCGGGGACCCCCGCATCTGGTCGTTGCTGCCCCGCACCGACGTGGTGGTGTTCGCGGTGGGCAGCATGGACACGCTGCCCTCGCCACTACCCACGTATCTGCGCGAGGGGCTGCGTTATGTGCGGCCTGACTGGCTGCGGCGGTGGGTCCGTGCGCGCTATCAGGACGTCCAACCGCGGTTGGCGCCCTACGCGCGTGCGTCGCTGCCACCCGCGCTGACGGCGCGATACCTGCGGGACATGCTGCAGTCGGTGCGCAATCTCCAGTACACGATGCCGGCGGTCGGGATCGTCCCGTCGGTGCACCGGGCGGCGACTTACTCCTCCGCGCACCAGGGCCACGCGGCCGCGGTCGCGGCTGTGCGCGGGTGGGCCGCGGGTGCGGGAGTGCCGCTGCTGGACCTGCCTGCCGTGATCGGGGAGCACATCCGGTCGGGTGCCGGGAACCCCGACGGGATGCACTGGGGCTGGGAGGGCCACGAGCTCGTGGGCAAGGCGATGGCCGAGCTGATCGCTTCCTCCAGCGGCATCTCGTCCGTGGCGATGAGCACCTCTGACGAGTGAGCCCCGTAGGCTCGTCGCTCGTGCGCATCTCCATCGTCACCGACTCCACGGCATACCTGCCCGAGGGGTTCGCGAAGCGCCATTCGATCACCGTGGTGCCGCTGCACGTGGCGGTGGACGGTGCAGGACGCCTCGACGGCGTCGACTTCGGCCCGTTCGAGCTCGCAGGCGCTCTCGCCGAGCACCGCCGGGTGACGACGTCGCGTCCCACGCCCGGCGAGATGGCCACTGTGTACCGCGAGGTGCTGTCGACGTCCGACGCGGTCGTGTCCGTGCATCTCTCTCGTGAACTGTCCGGGACATGGGAAGCCGCACGACTGGCAGCCGAAGAGGTCGAGCCATCCCGCATCCGCGTGGTCGACTCGCGCTCGACGGGCATGGGGCTCGGGTTCTCGGTTCTGCGCGCGTGCGCTGCTGTCGCCGCCGGACGTTCGGACGCCGAGGTGGAGGAAGCCGCCAACTCCGCGGCCCGGCAGACCCGGATGTTCTTCTGCCTGGAGACCTTGGACCACCTGCGCCGGGGTGGGCGGATCGGCACGGCGGCGGCGCTGGTGGGAACCGCGTTGGCCGTGAAACCGTTGCTGCACATGGAAGACGGCCGGATCGTGCCGCTGGAGAAGGTGCGCACGATGAGCCGCGCCGTCGGCCGCTTGGTCGACCTCGCGGCAGCTGCGGCGGGCGACGGCCCCGTGGGTCTGGCCGTGCACCACCTGGCCGCACCGGAACGCGCCGCCGAACTGGCGACCCGCCTGGACGAACGGCTACCGGGTTCGACGGGATGCGTGATCTCGGAGGTCGGCGCGGTCATCGGCGCGCACACGGGTCCAGGTGTGCTGGGCGTCGTGGTGCTGCCGGGAGGACCCGACAGCATCCCACAGACCCCCGACAGTTCCCCGTCCCCGAAGCACGAGTGATCGCGACCTGTCCACAACCCGCGAGTAATCCACAGCCCCGGAGCTCACCCCACCTCTCCGCCCGCCCCGCTCCGTAGCGTCGCTCGCATGTTCCCCCGCTCCCATTCGGACGACCGCCCGAGCGAACGCCTGGCCGCACTGGCCGAGAAGGTGCGAGCCGACCCGACGCTGGTCTTCGCGCGCTCAGAGGACTCGGACGAACACGGTCCGCCCCGCCGCCGCTTCACGCTGCCCCGCCTCCCGCGCCGAGGCCTGCTGGCCTTGGGTGTGGCCGTGGCGTGCACGGTGATCGGCCTGGGCAGCTGGTGGCAGAGTCCTGCCGCCGAGCCGGCCCCGGCTCTGGCACTGGTCAGCACCACGGCCCCCGTGCCCGAACTGGTCGTGAACGTGATCGGTGAGGTCGGCACCCCCGGCCTGGTGACGGTCACCTCCGGCGCGAGGGTGGCCGACGCCCTGCGCCTGGCCGGCGGCGTGAGACCGGGCACGAACCTCCACGACCTGAACCTGGCCCGCAAACTGGCCGATGGCGAACAGATCGCGGTCGGCATCCCACCCCCGCCTCCGGCCGCGGGCGCGCCCAACGCCACGCCGTCGAAGCTGAACCTGAACACCGCCACGGCGGCCGAGCTCGACACCCTTCCCGGCGTGGGCCCGGTGACAGCCCAGCGCATAGTCGACCACCGCACCCGCAAAGGCCCGTTCGCCTCGGTCGAGGGCCTCCGCGACGTGGAAGGCATAGGCGACTCCAAACTCACCAAGCTGGCAGACCTGGTCCACACGTGACCCTCCCCGCGACGGCCCGCCCTCCACGCCACAACTCCGCGACCCGGCCTCGCTCGCCCCCGCCATCCCCAGCGCACCCAGGCCCGGCCACCAAGCCCCAAGAAGCTCGCCTCTCCGCAGAGCTACCACCGCACCCGCTCACCGACAGGAGCCAGCCGTGCCGTCAGCCCGCACCACCCGTCCCCTTCTCCCCGCGTTCAGCCGCCACCTCCCGAGCCACCCGCGATCCACCGCGAGCCAGGACCTCCCGCCACCCCACCGGCACAGCCCTGACGCCCGGCCTCCGGACATCCGACGGAGGCACCGGTGCCCCGCAAACACCCGGTAAGCCACGACTACCGCCTGGT
>JASLAV010000719.1 GCA_030146905.1 Lentzea sp.
GGTGATCGCGGATCTGCACGAGCGCTGGGTGTTCGGCTGGGACCGTCGCGAAGGGGACGCACCCTTCGAGTTCCGCCGGATCTTCGGCGACTTCTACGACTTCGACGCTCCCGATGTCCGCCTCTACGACGACTTCGACCCGGAGCACCGGGTCGCGACGTCGGCCGCCGCGTACGGCGCGATCTGGGAGCCCGCCTTCCGCACCATGCTCTCCGCGCACCACGCCGTCGACGACGGCCCGCACGTCATCGCCGTCGACGACCTGGCCGCGTCCACCCTGCGGTTCCTGGCGCGGATCACCACTCCGGACGACGTCACGGACATCCGCACCACGAGCTCGCTGGTCTGGCACCGGACGCCGGAGGGGTGGCGGATCGTCCGCGAGCACAACTCGACCGAGGTCCTGCCACAGGGGGAGCTCGACGGTCGTTTCGGCGACGTGTGAGGGGCTGACCGATCCCCGGGAGTTCCTGTGACACGAGGGAGAACCCCGCGTCCGGTCACGACTCCGGATCGGTGTCCACACCGGACGGGTGCGGGTAGCTCGGCTCCGCACCGGGATCCGACGCCGTCCAGCTGGCGAGGATGTCCATGGCCTGCCTCGACGACGAGGCGGGCTCGGTCGTGTAGACGTACAGCATCGTGTCCGGATCGCCCGGCAGGACGAACGACTCGTACTGGACGGTGAGCTCGCCGACGAGCGGGTGGCGCAGCCGCTTGGAGCCGTAGGTGCGCTGGTGGACGCGGTGCTGCTCCCACCACTGGTCGAAGTCGTGGCTGCGTTCGCGGAGCTCGGCCACGAGGGCGGTAGTGGCGGTGTCGCCGGGGTCCCTGCCGACCTCGAACCGCAGGCTCTCGACCGCGGCGCGGGCCTGGTCGTGCCAGTCCACGAACAACGACCGCGCGTCCTCGTCGAGGAAGATCCACCGCGCGTAGTTGCGCTCCTTCGGCGGGATCTTGTCGAAGTCCGCGAACAGGGCCTTCGCCATCCTGTTCGCCGCGAGCACGTCCGTGCGGCGTCCGAGCACCAGCGCCGGTTCCCCGTCGAGCGAGTCGATGAGCTGGTAGAGGCCGGGCCGCACGCGCTGCACGCTGCTCGGCCGGCGAGGCGCGGGACCGGAGGGCAGCCCGATGAGGTCCCGCAGGTGCGTGCGTCCCGCCTCGTCGAGCTCGAGAGCGCGGCCGATGGCCTCGACGACGGCGGGCGAGGGGGTGATGCGCCTGCCTTGCTCGAGCCGGGCGTAGTAGTCCGTGGACACGCCGGCGAGCAGGGCGACCTCCTCGCGCCGCAAGCCCTTCACCCTGCGCACTCTGCCGTCGGAGGGCAGGCCGGCCCGTGACGGGTCGACCTGGCCGCGTGCGCGTCGCAGGAAGTCGGCGAGCTCTCGATTGGTACCGGCCATGACCCGATTGTCTCCCGGAAACCGGATTCCCGAGTGGACCTCCGAGTCCTAGGTTGCCGAGTCCGAGGTCGCGGAGGGCGTGACATGAGCGCCAAAAGGCCCTTCTTTCTCGGCAGGCTTTGGTCATGCCGCAACGGGGATCAGCCCGGACGGCACCTTCCCACCCGACACGACCGAAGGATGATGACGATGAGCTTTCCCGCCGACCGCCCCGCGACCTGGTTCGTGACCGGTACCTCCCGCGGCCTCGGCCTCGAACTCGTCAAGCAGCTCCTCGAGCGGGGTGACAACGTCGCCGCCACCACGCGGTCGACGGAGCGCCTCCTCGCCGCTGTGGGCGACGACGTCGACACCACCCGCCTGCTGCCGCTCGCCGTCGACCTGCGCGACGAGTCCGCTGTCGTGGAAGCGGTCCGGCAGACGACCGGGCGCTTCGGCGGTCTCGACGTCGTCGTCAACAACGCCGGCTACGGGTTCCTGGCCGCGGTCGAGGAGACCACCGCCCGCGACGTCCGCGACATGCTCGACGTCCAGGTCGCCGGCGTGTGGAACGTGCTGCGTGCCACCCTTCCGATCCTCCGCGGGCAGAGGAGCGGCCACGTCGTCAACGTGTCGTCGGTCCTCGGCCTGACCTCGGTCCCCGGCTGGGCGCTCTACTGCGCGGGCAAGTACGCGCTGGAGGGCCTGACCGAGGCGCTCGCCGCCGAGGTCGCGGAGTTCGGCGTCGACGTGACGATCGTCGAGCCCGGCTACTTCCGCACCGACTTCCTCACCACCGACTCGCTCGCGTTGCCGGAGAACACCACCGACGCCTACCCGGCGATCCGCGAGATGGTCGAGAACCACCTGAAGCTGCAGGGCAGCCAGCCCGGCGACCCGGTCAGGGGTGCCCGGCTGATGATCGAACGCGTCGTCACGGGAGAGGGCCCGCTGCGCCAGGTCCTCGGCTCCGACTCCCACGCCTTCGCCACGGCCAAGGTCCAGGCGCTGCAGGCGAACCTCGACGCCGCCGCGAAGACCGCGCACACCAGCGACTTCCCGGCCTGACGTTCCCGAACCCAGCTGACGCAGAAGAGGAACCGCAGGTGAGCAAGATCCTGATCGTCATGTCCGCCGCCGACGTGTGGGAGCGCACCGACGGCTCCGCTTACCCGACCGGGTACTGGGCGGAGGAGGTGGCCGCACCGCACGAGAAGTTCACCGAGGCCGGCTTCACCGTCGACTTCGCCTCTCCCGGCGGCGTGCTCCAGCCGCTCGACGCGCACAGCGCCAACCCGGAGGTCGCCGGTCCCGAGTGCGCCCGCTACGTCGAGCACGCCGAGCGCGCCCTGCGCGAGTTCGGCCCCCTGCTCAAGCTCGCCGAGGTCGACCTCGGCGACTACGCCGCCATCGTGCTCCCCGGTGGCCACGGCCCCGTGGTGGACCTCTACCAGGACGCCGACCTCGGCAGGCTGCTCGTCGAGGCGGACGCGGCGGGGAAGGTCATCGGCGCGGTCTGCCACGGACCCGCCGGGCTGTTGCCCGCCGTCGACGCCGACGGCAGGTGGGTGTTCGAGGGCCGCAGGATGGCAGCCTTCACCGACGAGGAGGAGGAGCTGTTCGGCACCGCGGAGAACGCTCCGTGGCTGCTCGCCGGCGCACTGCGGGAGAAGGGCGCGCTGCACTCCGGCGGGCCGGCCTACCAGCCGTACAACGTCCAGGACGGCAACCTGTTCACCGGCCAGAACCCCGCTTCGAGCGCCCCGATGGCCGAAGCCATGATCGGAGCGCTGGCCAAGTGAGGACGCCGGACGTGAACACCGTGGTCGACAAAGTCCACAAAGGACTGCTGGTCGCCGGCAGGTGGCGGCCGGCGACGGGTGGCGGGACGTTCGTCGTGGAGAACCCCGCCACCGGGCAGGGGCTGTGCGAGGTGGCCGACGCCACCCCCGCCGACGCGCTGGCGGCGCTCGACGCCGCCGGCGCCGCCCAGCGCCGTTGGGCGGCCGTGCCTCCCCGTGCCAGGGGTGAGGTCCTGCGCCGTGCGCACGACCTGCTGATCGAGCGGATCGACGAGTTCGCCCTGCTCATCACCCTGGAGATGGGCAAGTCCCTGGCCGAGGCGAGGCAGGAGGTCACCTATGGTGCCAACTACCTGCGCTGGTTCGGTGAGGAAGCGGTCAGGATCGACGGCACCTGGAAGGTCAGCGAGGACGGGACCGCCCGCGTGCTGGTCACGCGGCAGCCGGTCGGGCCCTGTCTGCTGATCACGCCGTGGAACGCGCCGCTGGCGATGCCCGCGCGCAAGATCGGTCCGGCCGTCGCCGCGGGCTGCACCATGGTCGTCAAGCCGGCCGCGCAGACACCGCTGACGACCGCGGCGTTGGCGGAAGTGCTGGCGGAGGCAGGACTTCCGGACGGCGTTCTCAACATCATCCAGACCATCGACGCCGCGGCGGTCACCGAACCCCTGCTGCGCGACGGACGGCTGCGCAAGCTGTCCTTCACCGGGTCCACGCCGGTGGGGAAGCTGCTGATGGCCCAGGCGGCCGGCACCGTCCTGCGCACCTCCATGGAGCTGGGCGGCAACGCGCCGTTCATCGTCTGCGAGGACGCCGACGTCGACGCCGCGGTGGAAGGTGCGATGACCGCCAAGCTCCGCAACGTGGGGGAGGCGTGCATCGCGGCCAACCGCTTCCACGTCCACGCCGCCGTCGCGGAGGAGTTCACCGAGAAGCTCGTGGCACGGATGGGAACGATCACCGTGGGAGCGGGCACGGATCCCGGAACCGGCATGGGGCCGATGATCGACGACCGCCAGCGGTCGCGCGTCGCGGACCTGGTCGGGGAGACGGTCGGTGCGGGCGCACGCCTGCGGGCAGGGGGAGTGGTGCCGGACGGTCCCGGTTACTTCTACCCGCCGACGGTGCTCACGGAGGTGCCCGCGGACGCGCGGATCAGCCGTGAGGAGATCTTCGGTCCCGTCGCGGCGATCCAGACCTTCGCCTCCGAGTCCGAGGCGCTGCGCGCGGCCAACGACACGGAGTTCGGCCTCGTGAGCTACCTCTACACCCGGGACCTGGCCAGGGCGCTGCGCATGGTCGAGGAGCTCGAGACCGGCATGGTCGGCCTCAACCGCGGCTACGTCTCCGACCCCAGCGCCCCGTTCGGCGGGATGAAGCAGTCGGGCGTCGGCCGCGAGGGCGGCAACACGGGCATCGACGAGTACCTGGAACAGAAGTACGTCGCCATCGACGCGGGTGCGCCGCGGGAGCGTGCGTGATGGCGGGCAGCACGGTGTTCGACTCGTTCCTGCTCCGCGACATGTTCGGCACGCCCGCCATGCGGGAGGTGTTCAGCGACGAGTCCTTCGTGGAGGCCGTCGTGCGAACCGAGGTGGCGCTGGCGGCGGCGCAGGCACGGGTCGGGGTGGTCCCGCGGGAGATGGCGGAGGCGATCGCGGCGTCGTGCGACCCCGCGCGGCTGGACCGCGAACGCCTCCGCCGTGACACCGGGAACGTCGGCTACCCGGTGCTGCCGATCGTCACCCAGCTCGCCGAGCAGAGCGGCGACGCGGGAGGGTTCCTGCACTGGGGCGCCACCACGCAGGACGTCATGGACACCGCCGTGATGCTGCAGTGCGCCGACGGCCTGAGGCTGGTCGGGGCGGAGCTCGACCGGCTGCGCGGATGCCTGCGGAAGCTCGCCGCTGCGCACATCGACACCGTCACCGCGGGACGCACCCACCTGCAGCACGCCCTGCCCATCACCTTCGGCTACCGGGTGGCGGTGTGGCTCTCCGCGCTCGACCGCCACGCCGATCGCCTCGCCGCCGTGCGGGAACGGGACCTGATGGTGCAGTTCGGCGGTGCCGCGGGAACGCTGGCCTCGCTCGGTCCCGGACCGGAGGGCCTGCGCGTGCGGGCGGAACTGGCGGCGGAGCTCGGCCTGCGCGACCCGGAGATCACCTGGCACGTCGCCCGCGACGGCCTGGTCGAGATCGTCGGTCTCCTCGCCGCGATCGGCGGGTCGGTCGGCAAGATCGGGGCCGACGTGGCGTTGCTCTGCTCGACCGAGTTCGGGGAGCTGGCCGAGCCCTTCGTCCCCGGCAGGGGCGCGAGCTCCACCATGCCGCAGAAGCGCAACCCGATCTCCAGCGAGCTGGTGGTCGCCGCCGCGAAACTGCTGCGGGACAAGGCATCGGCGATGCTGGACGCGATGGTGCAGGACTTCGAACGTGCCACGGGCCCCTGGCACGTCGAGTGGGCCGTCGTCCCCGAGGCGTTCCTGCTGCTGTCCGCCTCGCTCGCCCACGCCGCGGACGTCGTGGCCGGTCTTCGAGTCGACGAGGACCGGATGCGCGCCAACCTCGACCTCACCGGCGGGCTCGTCATGGCGGAGGCCGTGATGATGGCGCTCGCACCGGCTCTCGGCCGCCAGCGGGCCCACGAACTGGTCTACGCCGCCTGCGCCCGCGTGATCGACACCGGCAGCGACCTGGCCACCGAGCTCAAGGCGCACGAGGTCGTCGTGGCACGTCTGGGCGCCGATCGGATCGACCGGCTCTGCGACCCGGCCGGGTACCTCGGCAGCGCCCGCGCGATGACCAGCTCCGTCGTGTGGGCCGTCCCGTGAACGACCTGCCGCCGAGACGCCGGCAGGTCGTTCACGGTGACGTGTCACGAGCCGGTGCGGTGAGCCGGACGCGACCGGGTCGTCACGCCGTCTGCGGTACGGGGTGGCCTTCCGACGCCTGCACGACGACGATGCCCTGGCCCGACAGCGCGAGCTGGTACGCCTCGCCGGAGCCGCGTCCGATGACGGCGCCGAGCTTGGCCGTCTTGCGGATGGAGGACTGCAGCGAGGTGGACCACAGGACGGCGGACTGCATGTCGACGTACGTCGGCACGTCCACGTTGAGCACGACCGGCGTGCCGTAGGCGGTGACGGCCAGCGAGCCGGTGCCCGTGAACGTGGTGTTGAACAGGCCACCGCTGAGCATCGACGCGCCCTCGGTGCGGTTGATGTCCCACTTGAGGCTGCTGTCGAAGGCGAGCACGTTCTTGCCGTTCACCGTGACGCCCTCGTCCTCGAGGTGCAGGATGAAGATCTCGTCGGCGTCCTGGGCGAGGAAGACGTCTCCGCTGCCGGACACCTTCATCAGCGACATGCCCTCACCGGTGAAGGCCTTCTTGAACAGCTTGCCGATGCCGCCGGCGCCTTCGTAGGCGAAGTCGACGTCGCCCTGGTAGGCGACCATCGAACCCTGCTTGGCGAAGAAGAACCCGCCGCTGCCGGTGAGGTCCACCTTGAGCATGCGGTCGTTCTGCAGTTGGAAGCTTCCCGGCTCGACGGAGCGTTCTTCGTGGTTGAACAGTGAGCTGCGCATGGTGCAGATGATGCAGGTGATCACCCGGTCGTGTACCACCGGGGGAGCGGAGTCGTCCCCCCGGAACACCGGCGGGGTCAGGTGTTCCGGTGCGCCGAGGCGGCCGCCTTCTTGACGATCCCGCGCGCCATCGTGGCGAACACGATGTCGTGCAACGGTTTCTGCGCGACCCAGTACAGCCGGCCGAGCAGGCCGTCGGCGGTGAACGTGATCTTCTGCCGGTAGCGCGTGCGGCCGACCCCG
>JASLAV010000803.1 GCA_030146905.1 Lentzea sp.
CGCGTCGATCGACGAGGAGCGCAAGGAGGTCACCTACCACGGTGCCGAGCACCTCGGTCTGGCGATCGACACGGAGCGCGGCCTGCTCAACGCCGTGATCCACAACGCCGGTGACCTGAACCTGTCGGGCATCGCCCACAAGATCGGTGACCTGGCCGCGCGCGCCCGTTCGAACAAGCTCACCCCGGACGAGCTCACCGGCGGCACGTTCTCGCTGACCAACCTGGGCAGCAACGGCGCGCTCTTCGACACCCCGATCATCCAGCAGCCGCAGGTCGGCATCCTGGGCGTCGGCGTCGTGAAGAAGCGTCCGGTCGTCCTGACCGACGAGGACGGCAACGACACCATCGCGATCCGCTCGATGATGTACCTCGCGCTCACCTACGACCACCGCCTGGTCGACGGTGCGGACGCGGGCCGCTTCCTCACGACGGTCAAGAACCGTCTCGAGGAGGGCGCGTTCGAGGCCGACCTCGGTCTCTGACGCACCTGAGCGATCCGAAGGCCACCCCGGGCTCGTCCCGGGGTGGCCTTCAGCACATTCACACCACTGTGCGCCGCGTGCCCGAGTGCGGAACGATCAGGGCATGCGAGTTGTCATCGCGGGATCGTCGGGCCTGATCGGAACGAGCCTGGTGGCGTCGATGCGCGCCGCCGGCCACGAGGTGCTGCGGCTGGTGCGCCGCAGGGCCGCCGCGCCCGACGAACGCGGCTGGGACCCGTACGCCGGACGCATCGACGAGGCCACCTTCGACGGCGTCGACGCCGTCGTGAACCTCTGCGGCGCGGGCATCGGCGACAAGCGGTGGGACGACGCGCGCAAGCAGGTGCTGCACGACAGCCGGGTCGTGCCGACCGAGGTGCTGTCGGCGGCGGTCGTAGAACACGGTGTTCCGGTGCTCGTCAACTCGTCGGGCGCCCACTTCTACGGCGACACCGGCTCGCGGCTGGTGGACGAGGACGCGCCGGGCGGGCACACGTTCATGGCGCGGCTGACCCAGGACTGGGAGGCGGCCACCTCCGCGGCGCAGGAGGCCGGTGTGCGGGTCGTGCTCATGCGCACCGCCGTCGTCATCTCGCCGTCGGGCGGTGTGTTCGGCCGGCTGAGGCCGGTGTTCCAGTTCTTCCTGGGCGGCAAGCTCGGGACCGGTGAGCAGTACTTCCCGTGGATATCACTGGATGACGTGGTGTCCGCGTACCGGTTCGTCGTCGAGCACGACGAGATCCGCGGGCCGGTCAACGTCGCGGGGCCCACGCCGGTGACGAACGCCGAGTTCACCAAGGCGGTCGGGACCGCGCTGAACCGGCCGACGCCGTGGGTGGTTCCCGCGTTCGCGCTGAAGACGCTGCTCGGTGGTGAGATGGCGCAGGAGCTGCTGCTGACCGGACCGGGTCTGACGCCGAAGGTGCTGGAGACCCGCGGGTTCGGGTTCATGCACCCGGCTCTGCCGTCCGCTCTGACCGCGGCGGTCACATGACGCGGGCGGTCGCCGCCGTCCTGGTGCTCTCCTGGATCCTGCTCGGGCTGCCGGAGGTCACCGGCCTCGACGTGTGGGTGCACGACGCGCTGCCCCGCCCGGAGTGGCTGCGCGACGTCGCGTTCGTGGTGAGCCTGGTCCTCGGGCCGACGATCGGGTGGTCGTTCGCGGCGGTGCTGTTCGTGCTCGCGTGGCGGCGGCGCGACCCGCGGCTGTGGAAGGCGCTGGCGGTGCACGGGCTGTGCTGCGCGACGATCCTCACCCGGTACCTCTTCGACCGCGTGCGCCCCGTCGAGTACCACCTGCCGAGCTACCCGAGCGGGCACACGGTGGCGATGGCCGCGACCGGTTTCACCCTGGTCGTGCTGCTGAACCGCGGTGTGCTGTGGGCCGTGCTGGCGGTGCTGGTGGCCGGGTTCGCCAGGGTCGTCCTGGAGATGCACTGGGTCACCGACGTCGTCGGTGCCGCGCTGGGTGTGACGGGTGTCGGGCTTTTGGCGGCCATGGCTCTGGGGTTGGTAACGTCGGGTCGTGAACTCGTGCCGCACCTCGTCAGACCCCGTCGTCGTCCGTGAGCTGGGGCTCATCGACTACATGGCGGCGTGGGACCTCCAGAAGGAGCTCGCGGAGGAGCGCGCGAACGGCACTGGCCCTGACACGCTCCTGCTGCTGGAACACCCGCCCGTCTACACGTGCGGCCGGCGCACCCTCGACGAGGAACGCCCGCGCGGCGGCGGCACGCCCGTCATCGACGTCGACCGCGGCGGCAAGATCACCTGGCACGGCCCCGGCCAGCTGGTCGGCTACCCGATCGTGCGGCTGTCGGAGCCGATGGACGTCGTGGACTACGTCCGCCGCGTCGAGCAGGGCCTGATCGACGTGTGCGACCGGCTCGGCGTGCACACCGGCCGGATCGAGGGCCGCAGCGGCGTGTGGCTCCCCGCCGACGACCGCGGTCCCGAGCGCAAGGTCGCCGCCATCGGCATCCGCGTGCAGCGCGGCGTGACCATGCACGGCTTCGAGATCAACTGCAACGCGAGCCTCGACGCGTTCGGCGACATCATCCCGTGCGGCATCAAGGACGCGGGCGTCGCCTCGCTCTCGCACGAGCTCGGCAGGGACGTCACGGTGGCCGAGGTGCTGCCGTTGGCCCGTGACGCTGTGCTCGCGGCGCTGGAGGGCACGCTCCCCCTGACGGACCGCACTTTGACCCGCTCTGGCCCCGTCGCTCCCGGTATCACCTTCGCTAGCATTCCGTGACCCCGCGGAGGGGAACCGCGGGAATCCGGAGGAGGGTGCGTCGTGAGCTTGTCCCGACGCCAGTTGTTCACGGCTGCCGGTGTCACAGTGCTGGCAGCGGCCGGTGGCACGGCGAACGGGCCGGTGGCGGCGGCCGCACCCGTGCGGACGTGGTCCGGCGGGATCCAGGTCGCTGACTGGGAGCGGTACTACCTCGGGCTCGACGGCGGTGCCCACCAGAGGGCGCTCGGCGCGCTGGGAATCGCGCACCGCGACGGCGTCCACGCCGACGAGCAGTACCTGGTGGTGCCGTTCGAGTCCGTCCGGCGGGCCGCGCTGGAGTTCGGCGACCACGCCGCGGCCGACGTGCTGCGCGACCGGTTCGCCCTCGACACGCCCTCGATGCTCGGGCGCGGGCTGGAGCTGGTGCTCGGGCGGAGCGGTCTGGAGCGCCGCTACCTCGACGACCCCGCGTTGCAGCTGCGCTGCCTCGGACACCGGCGGCGCTTCGCGGGCCACGTCCTGCCGATGCCGGCCGCGGTCCGCGAAGCGCTCGCCTGAGCCCGTGGCTGATCAGACCAGCTGGGGCATGACGTCCATCGCGACGTCGGTGACGTGGTCGAGGTCGGAGAGGTCCAGGACCTGCAGGTAGACGCGCTGGACGCCGGTCGCGTCACGCCACTGCCCGATGCGGTCGACGACCTCGGCCGGGGTGCCGGCCAGACCGTTCTCCTTGAGCTCGTCCACCTCGCGGCCGATCGCGGCGGCACGGCGGGCGACGTCGGCGTCGGTGCGGCCGACGCACGCGACGAGCGCGACAGAACGGATGATCTCGCCGGGGTCGCGGTCCATCTCGGCGCACGCGGCGTCGACGCGGGCGAACTGCTCGACGGCGGCGTCGATGCCCACGAACGGCAGGTTGAACTCGGTGGCGTAGGAGGCGGCGAGCGCCGGGGTGCGCTTGGCACCCGTGCCACCGATCAACACCGGGACTCGTTCCTGCGCGGGCTTGGGCAGCGCGGGCGAGTCGGTGAGCGAGTAGTGCTTGCCCTCGAACGAGAACGTGCCGCCCAGCGGGGTCTCCCACAGGCCGGTGATGATGGCGAGCTGTTCCTCGTAGCGCTCGAAGCGCTCCCCCAGTGACGGGAACGGGATGCCGTACGCGGTGTGCTCGGCCTCGTACCACCCGGCGCCGATGCCGAACTCCACGCGGCCGCCGGACATCTGGTCGACCTGGGCGACGCTGATGGCGAGCGGCCCGGGGTAGCGGAACGTCGCGGCGGTCATCAGCGTGCCCAGGCGGATCGTGGACGTGTCGCGGGCGAGGCCGGCGAACGTGATCCACGGGTCGGTCGGGCCGGGAAGGCCCTCGACGGAGCCCATCTTGAGGTAGTGGTCGGAGCGGAAGAAGGCGCCGTAGCCGGCGTCCTCCGCGGTCTTGGCGACCCTGAGCAGGTCGTCGTAGCTCGCCCCCTGCTGGGGCTCGGTGAAGATGCGCAGTTCCACGAGCCGAATCTAGTCCGCGGAAAAGCGCGGCGCAGGGACGGCGGCGCCTTCCGCGGTGAACACCCCGCGCGCCACCAGGTGCGGGTGCGCGGAAGCCTCCTCCAGCGTCAGGACCGGGGTCACGCAGGCGTCGGTCGGCGCGAACACGTCCGACCACTCGTCGCGGGTCCGCGTCAGGAACACCTCGGTGAACGTCTTGCGCAGCAACGGCCAGCCGTCACGGTCCATCTGCGACGGCAGGTCGTCGGCGTCCAGGCCCAGGCCGGCCAGCAGCAGGGCGTAGAACTGCGGCTCCAGCGAGCCCACCGCGACAGAACGGCCGTCCGCGCATTCGTAGATCGTGTAGAACGGGCACCCGCCGTCGAGCAGGTTCGTCTCCGGCGCGTCCTCCCACACCGACTGCGCCTTCATCGACCAGATCATCTGCGCGAGCGACGCCACGCCGTCGACGATCGCCGCGTCGACGACCTGGCCGCGTCCGGTGCGCTGCCGTTCCCACAACGCCGCCAGCACACCCAGCACCAGGTACAGGGACCCGCCGCCGAAGTCGCCGACGAGGTTCAGCGGTGGCTTGCCGATCGCGTGCAGGACCCCGGTCACCGACAGGTAGTTGATGTCGTGCCCGGCGCGCTGGGCCAGCGGGCCGTCCTGGCCCCAGCCCGTCATCCGCGCGTAGACCAGCCGCGGGTTGACCGCCAGGCAGTCGGACGGCCCGAGCCCCAGCCGTTCCAGCACCCCCGGGCGGAAGCCCTCGATCACCACGTCGGCACCGGAGATCAGCGACAGGACCGACGCGCGGCCGTCGGGGGACTTCAGGTCCGCGGACACCGAACGCCTGCCGCGCAACAGGAAGTCGCGGGAGGCGTCCGGCACCACGGACAGGCCGCCGGACGGGCGCTCGACGCGCGTGACCCGCGCGCCGAGGTCCGCGAGCAGCATCGCACCGTGCGGGCCGGGCCCGATGCCGCCGAACTCGACGACCTCCAGCCCTTCGAGAGGACCCATCAGGCTTCGAACGACAGACGGGGGTTGAAGATCGCGCCGGTGGACTCGGCCAGGCCGCGCATCGCCTTGGCGTGGTTGCCGAAGTCCGGGTGCCCCAGCGCGGCGCGCAGGGCGTCGGCGCTCTCCCACAACGCGATGTTGATGTAGGACGCCGGGTCGTCGAGCTGGCGCGACAGCGTGTACCTGATCAGGCCGGGCTGCTCGCGCAGGAAGGCCGCCGTCTCGTCGAAGGCCTTCTCGAACTCCTCGGGGTCACCGGTGAGAGTGAAGCGGTTGACGAAAGTGATCATGAGAGGCACTCCCCTGCGAAACGGTGTCAGCTGTTTTCCTTTGTTCCTGGGGTAAAACCATGCCCACCGCCTCTTGAGACGTGCTCAAGGAACGCCCGCCACGCTCGTCGACATGCGCATCATCGATCTGTCTTCCCACATTGACGCATCCGCGTACGAAGCGGACCCGGTGACGCACGAGGTGCTCACGGCCGCTCAAGGTGCCGAACACATGGCCGAGCAGCTCAAGGCGCGGCTCGGCATCGAGTTCGACGTGTCCGTGCTGCGGGACTCGGAGTTCCTCACGCTGGACCGGATCAGCCTGACCTCCCACACCGGGACGCACGTCGACGCGCCGTCGCACTACGGCTCGAAGACCACGTACGGCAACGGGGTTCCGCGCCACATCGACGAGATGCCGCTGGAGTGGTTCCACAACCCCGGCGTGAAGCTCGACGTGCGCGGCCACGGCACCGGCGTCATCGGCGTCGAGGTGCTGGAGAAGGAGTTCGCCCGCATCGGGTACACGCCGAAGCCGATGGACATCGTCATCCTCGACACCGGTGCCGCCGAGCACGCCGGCACGCAGACGTACTTCACCGACTACACCGGGCTCGACGGTCCCGCGACGAACTTCTTGCTGGACCTGGGGGTCAAGGTGATCGCGACCGACGCGTTCAGCCTCGACGCGCCGTTCCCGGACATCGTCAAGCGCTACCTGGCGACCAAGGACGAGAGCGTGCTGTGGCCCGCGCACTTCACCGGCCGCGACCGCGAGTACTGCCAGATTGAGCGCCTGTCCAACCTGGAGGCGTTGCCGGACTTCGGTTTCACCGTCGTCGCGTTCCCCGTCAAGATCAAGGGTGCCGGCGCCGGCTGGACGAGGGCCGTGGCCCTGCTCGACGACTAGTGCTCAAGTGAGAGCTGAATCACCGTACCTACCGTGAAGGTATGGAAACCAACGAAAAGTGGCCGCCGGAGAACGAAGACCACATCGTCCGCGGCATCGACTGAATGACCGCCGAAGGGCCGCCCTCCGACACCGAGGGCGGCCCTTTTATTTCGCCTCACGCCAGACGGGCGCGAGCGGTCTCGACGGAGTCGGCGGCGTCCAGCAACGGCAGCACCTGCGAGGCACCGGACCGCACCGCCTTGGTGCGGCGGGCGAACGACGTCAGCGTCTGGCCGGGACCGGCTTCCACCAGCAGCACGTCGTACATCGCCACGAGCTCGTTCAACGCCGGTCCGAAGTAGACGGCGTCGGTCAGCTGGCGGGTCCAGAACCGGGCGGACAACGCG
>JASLAV010000811.1 GCA_030146905.1 Lentzea sp.
ACATCGGCAGCTTCGCGGCGACCGTGACGACGGCGCACGCGAGCACGTCCCGGTTCGCGAGGTCGCGGTACCCGGCAGCGGAGATCGTCATCTACTCGCCCAGCTCCTGGAACAGCGTCAGCTGCAGCCCGGCCGGTGCGGCCAGGCGAGCGTTCAGTGAGTTCCAGGGCGTGCGCGTGGGTTCCGCGATCACCTCGGCCCCGGCGGCCTCCAGCTCACGGGTGACCGCGGCCGAGTCGTCCACCTCGAAGGCCACCCGGACGTGTCCCGCGACGCGCCTGCCGACCTCGACGGAGTCGATGAACTCGGCGTGCGGCGGATCGGTGATCTCCAGCGTGGCCCGCCCGGCCTCGAGGATCGTGACCCGCCCGCCGTCGGAGGAGAACGCCGCCCGTTGCTCCAGTCCGAGCACATCTCGGTAGAAGCGCAGGGCCTCGTCGTAGTCGTCGGCGGTGACGACCAGGCGGAGTTCACGGACACCGGTCATGGCGACGATCATCGCACCACCGGTGTCAGAACGAGGAGAAGACGCGGAAGTGCCTCACACGTCGACGCGCCGCGCCTCTCCCGACACGAGCCGGGTGGCGACGACCAGTGCCAGCACGATGCCCGCCGTGACGTGGATCGGCGCCGGTCCGAACGTCGCCGCGAGCACCGCTGCCGACCCGAGCGGCAGCAGGTACTTGCGCGGACCGGACTGCCCGGGGCAGTCCTGCACGTACCAGACGCACAGGAAGAAGACCGCGAGCGGCACGGTCGTGAACGCGGCGACCGTCGTGCCCGGCGCGTGCGAGAGGTGCAGGTCGTAGTCGACGGACGCGGCGAGCCCGGCACCCAGCGCGGCGATCGCGCCGAGGATGAACAGGTGCGCGTACCCCCAGAGGAACGCCTTTCTCAGGTTGAGCAGGTGGGTCGGCGCCTCGAAGTAGATCCACCACACCGAGAACACGATGACCAGCGACGCCGCGGCGAGCGAGATGAGGTTGACGCCGCTGTCGAAGCCCTTCTGGAACGCGAGGGTGGCCGCCAGGATCGACTCGCCCAGCACGATCAGCGTGAAGAGGCCGTGCCGTTCGGTGATGTGGTGCGGGTGCCAGGTCGTGGCCGACGCGCGCTCGGCCCACGCCGGCACCAGCAGCTCACCGATCATGAAGAGGACCCAGAGCGGGATCTGCAGGGCCGGCGGCGCGAGGAGGACCCACAGCACCCACAGCACCTGCATGAAGGCGATGCCACCGGCGTAGCGCCGGGTGCAGGCCCGGTGCTCCGGGTTGTCCCGCGACGCCCGCAGCCAGTGGGCGACCATCGCGAGCCGGATGACGACGTAGCCGCCGACCACGATCCGGTAGTCCTGGTGCTCGAAGACGGCGGGGATGCCCGCCGCGACCACGAGCACGCCGACGATCTGGATCATCGTGATGATCCGGTACAGCGTGTCGTCGTTGTCGAACGCGCTGGCGAACCAGGTGAAGTTCAGCCACGGCAGCCACAGGGCGAAGAACGCCATGCAGAACGCCACCAGCCCCGCCCCCGCGTGGTTCTCGGACACGGCGTGGTGCAACGAGGCGGCGGCCTGGGCGACCGCCACCACGAAGCTCAGGTCGAACAGCAGCTCCAGCGGCGTCGCGACCCGGTGGGCCTCCGCCGTGTCGCGCGCGAGGAGCTTCCTGATCATCCCGGCACCACCATGATCCTCGATTCGCTGAGGTCGAGCGCGACCCGCGTGCCTGGCTGGTACGCGGCAGCCGTGTTGGACGGCTGGTCGACGCGCAGCACCTGCCCACCGACCCTGACCGAGATCCGCGTGACCGGCCCGAGGAACGACTGGGTCAGCACGTCGCCCACGATCCTGCCACCCGCGTCCCCGTCGTGCCCGGAAACCCCGATGTCCTCCGGCCGGACGATGACGCGGACGTCGCTGCCGGACGGCTGGTCGTGCTCGGCGGGCACCGCGACGCCGTTGATCACGACGCTCTGCCCCTCCGCCTTGGCCTCCACCGAGTTCGTGACGCCGACGAACTGCGCCACGAACGCCGTCGCGGGCTGCCGGTAGACGACGGACGGCGTGTCGAGCTGCTCCAGCCGCCCGTGCGACATGACGCCGACCCGGTCGGAGACGGCGAGCGCCTCCTCCTGGTCGTGCGTGACGAACAGCGTCGTCATGCCGAGCTCGGTCTGGATGCGGCGGATCTCGTCGCGCAGGTTCACGCGGACCTTGGCGTCCAGCGCGGACAGCGGCTCGTCCAGCAACAGCACGCGCGGCTGGATCGCGAGAGCGCGGGCCAGCGCGATGCGCTGCTGCTGACCACCCGACATCTGGTGCGGGTAACGCCCGCCGAGGTGGGCGAGCCCGACCAGTTCGAGCAGCTCGTTCGTGCGCTTGGTGCCGGCCTTGCGCAGCTTGAGGCCGAACGCGACGTTCTGCGCCGCGGTCATGTTCGGGAAGAGGCTGTAGGCCTGGAAGACCATGCCCATGTCCCGCTTGTTGGCGGGGACCTTCGTGATGTCCTTGCCGCCCACCACGACCGTGCCGGAGTCGGACGTCTCGAAGCCCGCGACGATGCGCAGCGCGGTCGTCTTGCCGCAGCCCGACGGGCCGAGCAGCGACACCAGCTCGCCCTCCGCCAGTTCGAGGTCGAGGCCGTCCAGCGCGACGTTGCCGCCGAAGGACTTGCGCAGTCCCTTGAGTTGCAGGTGACTCATGTCTTCTTACTCCTCGGCAACGGTCTGACGGCGCCGCTGGCCGACGTATGAGAGTGCGAACAGGAGGACGAACGCGAAGATCAGGCACAGCAGCGACACCGCGATGGACACACCCGCGTTGCGCTTGCCCAGCAGGTTGACCTGCACCTGCAGCGTGTCGAAGTTGAGCAGCGACGCGATGGTGAACTCGCCGAGCACCAGTGCCACCGACAGCAGCGAAGCACCGATGAGCGCGACGCGGATGTTCGGCACGACGACCTTCCACAGCACCGTGAACCACGACGCGCCGAGGCTGCGCGCGGCTTCCGCCAGCGTCTTCAGGTCGATCGCGGCGAGTCCCGCGTCGATCGCGCGGTAGGCGAACGGCAGCACCAGGACCGTGTAGGCGAAGGTCAGCGTCAACGGCGAGTCGCCGAGGAAGTAGTTCACCCACGCGTAGAGCGGCGCCATGCCGACCACCAGCACGATCGCGGGGATCGCGAGCGGCAGCAGGCAGAGGAACTCCACGAACCGCTGCAACTGCGGGAGCCGCAAGCGGATCCACGCCATCGTCGGCACGAGCAGCACCAGCATCAGCACCGCGCTCGTGACGGACAGCAGCAGGGAGTTGGCGAGGGCCTCCATCAGCCCCTCGTCGTCGACGATGGACGTCCACGACTCGAGGCTGCGGGTGTTGTTCCTGCCCCGCGTGGAGAACTCCGCCATCGCGATCAGCGGCAGGACGAAGTAGACGCCGAGGACGAGCAGGACGATCGTGCGCAGGACACGCTGCTTCACTGGCGAACCCACTTCGCCACCCTCTTCTGCAGCAGCACGTTCACGCCCATCGCGATGCTGACCACGACCACCATGCCGAGGCCGAGGGCCTTGCCCAGGTTCTCCTGACCGAGGACGACCTCACCGGTGAGGAACCCGCGGATCTGCAGCGGCACGATCGGGCTGCCCTGCGAGACGAGGGCGGCGGCCGTGGCGTAGGCGCTGAAGGCGTTGGCGAACAGCAGGAGCAGCGCGCCGAGGAACGGCGGCAGCAGGATCGGGCCGCCGACGTGCCGCCAGTACGTCCAACTCGTGCCGCCGAGGCTCGCGTTCGCCTCGCGCCACTGCGGCCTGAGGCCGTCCAGCGCCGGCAGGAACACGATGACCATCAACGGGATCTGGAAGAACGTGTAGACCAGCGTCAGCCCCGGCAGCTCGAACAGCCACGCGCTGCCGGCGAACAGGTCGATGCCGGCGTTGTCGCGCAGGAACTTCGTGACGAGACCTTCGAAGCCGACCGTGGCGAGGAACGCGAACGCGAGCGGCACGCCACCGAACTGCGCGAGCACACCGCTTCCCGCCACCACGACCCTGCGCAGCGTCCCTTCCGGGTTGCCGACCGCGATCGCCCACGTGAGCAGCGCGCCGAAGATCGCACCGATGACCGCCGTGAGCGCGGAGAGCTCGATGCTGCGCACGAAGGCGTCGAAGACGACACCCGTGAACAGCGTCGTGAGGTTGTCGAGGGTGAACGCGCCGCCGGAGTCCTGGAAGGCGCCGAACAGCACGAGCACCGTCGGGTAGACGAGAAAGGTGCCGACGAACGCGAGGAACGGCACCGCGACGAGCCAGGCGGCCGCAGATGGCCGACCGGCGGCCCCACCTTTGTTCTTGGTGGAACCGCCGGGCGTCGTCGCTGCGGGAGCGACAGCGGTCATCCGATGGCCTGGGCCCAGGTCGCGGTGAGAACGGCCTTGGCCTTGTCGGCCTGCGCCTGCGTCTGGAACACCTGCTTGCCGTCGGTCTTGGGCAGCTTCTCCTTCGCGGCCTTGTCCGCCTTGTCCCCCATCTTCTCCAGGCGGACCGGGCGCGACATGCCCAACAGGTAGAGGTTCTGGCCCTCGTCGGAGTAGAGGAACTCCTGCCACAGGCGCGCGGCGGCGGGGTGCGGCGCGTCCTTGCTGATCGCCTGGTTGTAGTAACCGCCGATCTGCGCCTCGGCCGGGACCACGACCTTCCAGTCGAGCTTGCCCTTGAGCTTCTCGGACTGGGCGGCGTTGGTGTAGTCCCAGTCGATGACGACCGGCGTCTGACCGGACTCGATCGTCGCGGGCGACGGGTCGACCGGCTGGAAGTTGCCGGCGACCTTGAGCTGCTTGAAGAACTCGACACCGGGAGCGATGTCGTCGGCGGAACCACCGTTGCCCAGCGCCGCCATCACGACACCGGAGAACGCGGCACCGGCCTGCGTCGGGTCGCCGTTGAGCGCGACCTTGCCCTTGTACTCGGGCTTGAGCAGGTCCTTCACGCTCGCCGGCGCCGGCACCTTCGCGGCGTCGTAGCCGATCGACATGAAGCCG
>JASLAV010000813.1 GCA_030146905.1 Lentzea sp.
CGCAGGAAGTCCGTGCGGCGGAAGCCGGGCCAGTAGGCCTCGCAGAACCAGAACTCCGAGTGCGCCGACTGCCAGAGCATGAACCCGGAGAGCCGCTGCTCACCGGACGTGCGGAT
Organism: Lentzea sp.; assembly: GCA_030146905.1. The sequence goes on from JASLAV010000813.1 coordinate 117, forward strand.
GATCAGGTCGGGGTCGGGCTGTCCCGAGGTGTAGAGGTGCTCCGCGATGTGGTCGACGTCGAGCACCTCCGCCAGCTCCTCGATGGTGCCGCCGCGCTCGGCGTGCGCGGTGAGGAGCTTCCTGACGGCGTCCGCGATCTCCTGACGGCCGCCGTAGGCGACGGCGACGTTGACCTGGATGCCGGTGCGGTTCTTGGTCTTGTTGGCGGCGTTCGTGAGGCGCTCGGCGTGCTCCCGGGGCAGCATGTCGATGGCACCGACGTGCCGGACGCGCCACGGGTTGCCGTCCTCGGCGAGCTCGTCGGTGATGTCGGCGATGATGTCGAGCAGCGGAGCGAGCTCCGCGGTGTCCCGGTTGAGGTTGTCGGTGCTCAGCATCCAGAGCGTGACGACCTCGACCTTGGCGTCACCGCACCACTCGAGGAGTTCGAGGATCTTCCGCGCGCCGGCCCTGTGCCCGTGCGCGACATCGGTGAAGCCGGCTTCCCTGGCCCACCGGCGGTTGCCGTCGAGGACCACGCCCACGTGCTTGGGCACCTGTGTCCCGCTCAGCTCGCGACGGAGAATCCACTCGTAGAAGTGGATAGCGACGTCTTTCACACGGGTGCGGAGTGCCACGCCAGAAGAGCGTACGCCGTGCAAGCTTCATCACTGAGCGGCGGCCCGAAACCTACGGTCGCGTAACCTAGGGTCCTGTGACCACCGCGACTCCTCCACAGCCCGGACTGCGGCCGCGCCTTCGCGGGTGGCTGCACTTCTGGTCGTTCATCGCCTCGGTGGCGACGGGCGCGACCCTCATCGCCCTCGCCGCGTCCACAGTGTCCGCGAAAGCCGCTCTGGCCACCTCGGTCTACGGCCTCACGGTAGTGGGACTCTTCGGCGTCTCGGCGCTCTACCACCGCGTGACGTGGCAGTCGGACCGCGTGCGCACGTGGATGAAGCGCCTGGACCACTCGATGATCTTCGTGTTCATCGCAGGCACCTACACACCGTTCGCACTGCTGGCCATGAACCCCGGCACCGGCCGCGTGGTGCTGACCGTGGTGTGGGTCGGCGCGATCCTCGGCGTCACGCTGAAGCTCGCCTGGCCGCACTCGCCGCGGTGGCTCGGCGTGCCCATTTACATCGCTCTGGGCTGGGTGGCCGTCTTCGTGCTGCCGGAGCTGCTGCACCACGCCGGGGTCGCCGCCCTGGTGCTGTTGCTGGTGGGCGGGCTCCTGTACACCGTCGGCGCGGTCTTCTACGCGACTCGGTGGCCCAACCCCTGGCCCCAGGTGTTCGGGTACCACGAGTTCTTCCACGCGGCGACCGTGGTGGCGGCGCTGTGCCACTACATCGCCATCTGGCTCGCGATGTACTCGTGAGCTGCGATTTTCTCGCTGGCTGATCTTCCTGGGCCGTCAACCCGCTTCTTCGGTTCGAAGAGCGAGTTGACGGCCTTCTCCTTCTCGCCGCCGTGGGACGGCATCAGGCGCCGGCCTGGGGTCGGTGCCGGTCGAACCGGCACCGGCCCCAGGGAAGCCTCAACGGCCGCCGCGCGCCATGTGCAGCACGTCGAGAGCCGCGTCCAGCTGCTCCTCGCTCAGCTTCGAAGGCACGTGCCCGCGTTCCAGCACCACCTCGCGGATGGTCTTGCGCTCCTTCAGCGACTGCTTGGCGATCGACGCCGCCTCCTCGTAGCCGAGGTAGCGGTTCAGCGGCGTCACGATCGACGGCGACGACTCGGCGTACTCGCGCATCTGGTCCACGGCCGGCTCGGTGCCGATCAGGACCTTGTCCGCCAGGAGCCTGGCCACGGCGGCGAGCAGGCGGGACGACTCCAGGACGTTGCGGGCGATGACCGGCAGCATCACGTTCAGCTGGAAGTTGCCCTGCGAGCCCGCGAAGGCCACGGTCGCGTCGTTGCCGATGACCTGGGCCACCACCATCATCGTGGCTTCCGAGATCACCGGGTTGACCTTGCCCGGCATGATCGACGAGCCAGGCTGCAGGTCGGGCAGTGCCAGTTCGCCCAGGCCCGTTCGGGGGCCGGAGCCGAGCCAGCGGAGGTCGTTGGCGATCTTGAACAACGCCACCGCCGAGGCGCGGAGCTGGCCGGAGATCTCGACCACGCCGTCCTGGGTCGCCTGGGCCTCGAAGTGGTCGCGGGCCTCCACCAGGGGCAGTTCGGTCGCGGTGGCCAGTTCGGCGGCGACGAGCGTGCCGAACTCCGCCGGGGCGTTCAGGCCCGAGCCGACCGCCGTGCCGCCGATCGGGAGTTCCGCCAGACGCGGGATCGAGGCTTGGAGTCGTTCCACCGAGTAGCGGACCTGGGACGCCCACGCGCCCGTCTCCTGGCCCAGCGTCACCGGCACGGCGTCCATCAGGTGCGTGCGCCCGGACTTGACCAGGTCGGACCACTCGGCGGCACGTGACTCCAGCACGCCGAGGAGGTGCTCGAAGGCCGGGATCACGTCCTTCACGACGGCCTCGGTGGCGGCCACGCGCAGCGTTGTCGGGAACGTGTCGTTGGACGAC
>JASLAV010000827.1 GCA_030146905.1 Lentzea sp.
GTGTCCGGTCCGCTCAGGCCGAATCAGTTGCCGCGAGCCGTCGAGATCTTGCGCGGCCGTGAGCACGAGCTGGAACAACTGATTCGGCCTGAGCGGACCGGACACAACGGCCTTGGGTACGTCGCGGGCGGCTGCGACGGCCTTCTGGACCCGTGTGCTGAAGTCCGCAGGCATGGCCTGTCCGGCCTGGCGTCGATGTTGGCCGAACTCAACCGCGATCCGGGAAATTCCGCTGTCGTCGCCCATGTGCACGAGCACTCGCACCAAGGCCTCAAAGACCTGGACATCATGCGGCCAACGGCTCAACGCCTCACGTGCGTCCGTCAACGCCTCGTCCACCAGGCCGGATTCCAGGTCCGCGGCAATGAGGGCGAGATAGGTCTTGCGGTGCCGGGCCGTCAGGTCCGCGGCCAGGTCGTGGAGGTGCGCCCGCCCGACTTCGGACAGCGGTTCGTCGGGTTGCCACAGGTCCAGAGCTTCACGCAACATGCGTCGCCGTTCCTCACCATCGGATGCTTGTGCTCGGTCGAACAGCTTTTTGAACTGCCCGTAGTCGATGCGTTCGGGGTCGAGGTTCAGCCGCACCGGGCCGTGCCCCTTCGGCAGCACCTGGTCGCCGACGAGCTTCCGCAGGTCGCGGACGTAGTTCCGGATCGTTGCCTGCGCCAGTGATCCCGAAGGACCGTCGAGCAGTTCGGCGAGCCGCTCCCGCTTCGCGGTGCATTGTGGAGCGAGCACGAGAGCAGCCAACAGGGCACGAGTGCGATCCGTCAGCGGCTGTTCGACACCGCCGATGAACAGCGCCACCGGACCGAGAACCTGAACGTGAATGCCGTTCTCCTTCATCACGGCCAGTGAAGCAGAGCGGCACGCCGAAGCCGCTCTTCCGCACGATCTCCACACGATCGGCACACGTTCGCCGGAGATGCTTCCGCCGTCCTGGTCGAGCCTGAGAATCGCGGAGGTCGGATGGCGACGACGAACTGGGTACGAGCACCCCTTGAACAGACACGTGCGGTGCGGCGGGTGGTCCTTGCGGTTATGCACACGGTGGCCTCGGGCCAGCGGGTTCTCGACGCGCTCTCGGTGATCGAGAGCGAGCCGGAGGTGCAGGTGGTCTTCACGAGTCCGCCGGGAACGACCGGCAGCGAAGTCGAGGAGTTCCTGCGGAAGGAGGCCGCACTGACCATCCCGTGGCACGACGCGGCCGTCAGGCGGTTCGACCTCGTGGTGGCGGCGTCGAGCCGCGGCGTCAGCGACCTCGGCGACGGTCCGGTCCTGCTGTTGCCGCACATGGCGCCACGCGGAGCGTTCCCCGACATGCTGGGGTACGACGGGCCCTGCAGCATCAAGCAGGCACTGGGGCGATCGAACGGCACCGTGCACCCGATGTCCGTGGTCGCGCTGCCCCACCGAGAACAGCATCGGTTGTTGCGCGATCGGTGGCCGGGCGCCGCCTGGCATGCCGTCGTGGTGGGAGACATGGGCTTCGACCGGTTGGTTGCGAGTTTGCCGCACCGCAGGCACTACCGGACCGCACTCGGCGCCGACACGGCCAAGCGGGTGGTGCTGGTGAGCTCAGGCCAAGGGCCACGGTCGCTGTTCGGGCGGTCTCCGGGGTTGCTCGACCGGCTCGTCGCGGAGCTCCCCGGTCATCTCGTGGTGTGCCACCTGCACCCGGACGTGTGGGACGTGCACGGTCGTCGCCAAATCCTGACCTGGACGGAGGGCGCCCGGCGGGCCGGGCTCGTGGTGATCTCGCCCCATGTCGACTGGCGAGTTCCTCTAGTGGCTGCCGATCGGGTGATCGGCGACCACGGGCCCGTGACGACCTACGCGGCGGCGATCGGCAAACCGGTCGCCCTCGCACTGGCCGCGCCGTCAGTGACCGCCGCCGTTCCGGTGCTGGACCCGTTGCGATCACTGCGTGACCAGATGGACGAGCTCACCTCATCAGTGGCTCCGCAGGAGGCCGTCGACCGCATCACCTCACTGCCGCGCCGTGCGGCAGCTGTTCTTCGCACGACATGTGGTCGTGCGATGTGCCTGCCCGATCCGGGCACGCCCCCGGTCTGCCGGCCAGTGCCGGTCGATAGGTTCATCACCCCGTGGTCCGTGTGACCACGACGTCGAGAAAGAGAGAGACATGTCCAACACCAAGCCGTCATTCGTCCGCCACGGCCGGGGCGGCGGCACCGGCGACAGCCGCAGTCGTTGAGTTCCGGCCCGCGGGAGGTTCGACGTGAACCTCCCGCGGCTGCATCCGTGCGTAAAGCCGTTTCACACGGAGTCGCCCCGTGTGGGGCGGATACGCCGAGTTCCCTGCTGCTGTCAGGGAATTGGCGTGAGGGTATCCGTTTCTCCGGATGTCCGCCGCTTCCGCGCTGCGACCGGGAGCACGTTTCGGAGCACTACCCTGTGCCGCTCGAAAAGACATCACTGGAGCGTGGCAGCGCATCTCTCCCAGGCTGACAGCATGCCCAGGTGATCGTGTCTTTGCTGTACAAGGTGACGTGGAAGGTGTTGTCCGCCGCTTCGGTACTGCTCTGCGGTGAGGCGGAGAAGGACGC
>JASLAV010000888.1 GCA_030146905.1 Lentzea sp.
TGTGGCTGTTTTATTGTTGTTCGCGAAAGACAGCACGACTGGCGGATGTAGCGCTGTTGGTAGCGAATCACATTGCCATGGTGAGGGTCGCGATTTCGTGTCTCGTCATCCGCTCTCCATATGGCCGGTGGCCTGTGGACACCGGCCTTCTGGAGAGCGGATGACGAGACTCGAACTCGCGACCCTCACCTTGGCAAGGTGATGCGCTACCAACTGCGCTACATCCGCCTGTCGTGCTGTCTTACGCGAACAACTATACAACAGCCTCAGACGGCGTCTCGACCGGGGGGTTCCAAGCCGGCCAACAACTGATCTACCTCGTCCAACTGCTCCTTGGGCCAGCGCCACTCCCACAGCGCCCGCACCTTGGGCAGCACGTCGACCGGTAACCACGCGGCGACTTCCTCGCGCAGGTCCCAGTCGTCGAACACGTGCTCGTAGAAGCTGATCAGCGCGGCGTTCTCCAGGAACTGCTCGGGCTGGTGGAAGCACCAGTGCGCGAACCCGTACGCGCGCCGCAGCACGTCGTCGTCCTGCTCGCGGTGCGCCTCCATCGCCAGCTGTGACAGCTCGGAGAAGAAGACGTGGCAGGACCACTCCTCGGTCATGGCGACATCGCGAAGTTCCGGCACGAGTGCCGTCGCCCGTTCCCGCCAGTCCACCACGAGGAGCAACGGTAGTCGTTGGACCTCGTCGCGCCGACCGCCGACGCCCACCTGTGACCGCCTCGTCACCGAAAGCGTTGCGCTGATCAGCCCACATCGATCGGATGGTCTTGTGTATCGACCTGTTCTCATCCAGGGGCAGCTCTGGCCCCTTGTGGCATGTTGAGCGATGTGATGGTCGACGAGAACGAGGTCGACCGGGACCTGCTCGCCAGGGTGCGCGACGGAGACGACTCGGCCTACGGCGAACTGTTCTCCCGGCACGCGGACGCGGTCCGCCGTTTCTCCCTCAGGCACGTCCGCGAGGCGGCCGAAGCCGATGACCTCACCGCCGAGGCGTTCTTCCGCATGCTTCAGGCGATCCGCCGCGGCAGCGGTCCCACCGACCACGTGCGCACGTACCTGCTGACCGTCGCGCGCCGGGTGGCGTGGGAGTGGAGCGGCCGGCGGCGGGACGTTCCGGTCGAGGACGAGGAGCTGAGCAGGCGGGCCGAGCCGGTGGCCGACAACGCCGCCAAGCGCGCCGAGCACACCCTGATCACCCGTGCCTTCTCCAGCCTGCCGGAACGGTGGCGGGTCGTGCTGTGGCGCGTCGAGGTGGAGGGCGAGCGCCCCGCCTCCGTGGCACCGCACTTCGGGCTTTCGCCGAACGCCATGTCGGCGTTGGCGCGGCGTGCGCGAGAGGGGCTGCGAGCGGCCTACCTGCAGGCGCACCTCGCCGTGGACGACGGGCGGTCGTCGTGTGCGGCGATCAGGGCCAAGCTCGGCACCTTCACCGCCGGCGGGGTCCAGGGCGTCGAGGAGCGCCGGATCCGCGCCCACCTGGACACCTGTTCGGCCTGCTCACAGCTCCACGACGAGCTGAACGAGGTCTGCGCGGCGCTGCGGGCCAACGCGGCGTTCCTGATCGTGCCGTCCACGCTCGGGCTGGCGTTCGCGGGCAAGGTGCTGCTCGGCAAGGCGAAGCTGGCCATCGCCGCCGCGTCGATCGCCACCATCGGCCTGGTCGGGACCGTGGCCACGGTGTTCTCCGACGGGCCGGGCGTGGCGATGCTGCAGCCCGACCAGAACCCGGTGGTCCAGTCACTGCCCTCCGGCACGACCAGCGGGCACAGCCAGGAGCTCGTCCAGGCCCCGCTCGCACCGGGACAACAGCAGCAGCCGCAGCAGCAGCGGGAGAACGCCATCGCGCCGGCCGGGCACCGTCCCGCTTCCGAGACGCCGCGCAGGACGACGTCCACCCCGCCGCCGGCCGTCGAGCAGGACCGCGAACCGGCGACCGAACGCGCGGAACCGGTCGCGAAGTCGTCGGCCCCCGCCTCCTCCGACGTCGAGACGACCACGGAGACACCGCGCGGGATCAAGTCGCTGGACACGCCGTCCTCGTCGTCCCCGCCGCCTTCGTCCAGCTCGGCGCTCTGCCCTCCGCCCACGACGTCGACGACGATCACGCTCTACCCGAAAGCGCAGACCGACTGAGGTTCACCCACAAGGCTCATGCCGCGACCGGTACGGTTTGACCAAGACCGACTGAGCGTGGGAGACGGGTGTCATGACGCGGCTGGTGCGCGGTGCGGACGGGCGGATGTGGACTGTGCACAGCCGCATCGAGTGGCGCAACCCGGTGATCTCCGATGACTTCGAGCACGACGTCAGCGGTGGTGCGCTGCCGGGCATCATGATGGCCGGCCTGCTGGTGGTCATGACGGTCGTGCTGATCGCGTGGACGCCGGAGCAGGTCGTCGTGCCCGCGTGGCTGATCCTCGCGCTGATCTTCCTGTTCCTGTTCTTCCCGGTCCGCTGGGCGCTGCGCCGGCCGCACACCCTGGTCGCGGAGAGCAAGGCCACGGCCGACGAGCTGCCACCCGAGCGGTGGATCGGCTCGGTCAGGGGCCCGCTCGCGGTGCGCCAGGAGGCCTCCAGGGTCGCCAGGACGATCGAGATGCACTCGCTGCCCGACGTCGAAGGCCCGTTGCAGCCCGTCGACTGATGCGACACTGGACCGGTGCCCGAGCTACCAGAGGTAGAAGCACTGGTCCACCACCTGCGTGAGAACGCGGTGGGCCGCACGGTGCACCGCGTCGACGTGGCGTCGCTGCAGGTGCTCAAGACGTTCGACCCGTCGTGGACAGCGCTGCACGGCCAGGAGGTCGTGGCCGCGCACCGGCACGGCAAGCACATCGACGTGGAGGTCGCCGACGGCCTGCACCTGGTCGTCCACCTCGCCCGCGCGGGCTGGCTGCGCTGGGCGGACACCATGTCGGCGCCGCCGCCCAAGCAGGGCCGCGGCCCGCTGGCGTTGCGCGTGCACCTCGGCCCGCCCGGTCAGGGCCCCGGTTTCGACCTGACGGAGGCCGGCACGAAGAAGGGCCTCGCGGCGTGGATCGTCCGCGACCCGCGGTCCATCGCGAGCGTCGCGCGCCTCGGCCCCGACGCGCTGGGTATCACCCGCACTCAGCTGGAAGACCTGTTCGCCGAGCGGACCGAGCGGCTCAAGACCTCGCTGACCGACCAGAGCCTGATCGCGGGCATCGGCAACGCCTACTCGGACGAGATCATGCACCTGGCGAGGCTCTCGCCGTACGCGACGACGGGGAAGCTCGACGAGGAGCAGCTCGACCGGCTGCACGAGGCCATGCTCACCACGCTGACGGACGCGGTGGCTCGGTCCGTCGGGCAGGACGCGGCCCGGCTCAAGGGCGAGAAGCGCTCGGGGTTGCGGGTGCACGCGCGCACGGGGCTGCCGTGTCCCGTCTGCGGTGACACCGTGCGCGAGGTGTCGTTCGCGGACAAGGCCTTCCAGTACTGCCCGAAGTGCCAGACCGGCGGCAAGCCGCTGGCCGACCGCCGGATGTCGCGCCTGCTCAAGTGACGATCAGGACCTCCAGGGTGCGGGGGCCGTGGACGCCCTCCACCCTGTTGAGCTCGATGTCGCTCGTCGCGGAGGGCCCGCTGATGAACGTCAACGGCCGCGTCGGTTCCAGCCGCTGCAACGCTTCCGGCACCGACGCCGCGATCTGGTCCGCCCGCACCACGCACACGTGGTAGTCGGGCAGCAGGGTGAGCGCACGCCGTCCCTGGGCCACACCGCCGTCGAGGACGATCGTGCCGGTGTCCGCGATCGCCACGGCGCACCCGGTCAGCACGCCGTCCGCCTGGTCCAGCTCCTCGATCGACAACGGCTCGCGCAACCACGTGACGCCGTCGGCCAGCCACTCGTCCGGCACGTCGGACGGCGCCACGATCCGCTTGCCCGCCAACGTCTTCAGCGCCTCCGGCACGTCCGTGACGGTGCGCACGACCGCGCGGTAGTCGGCGACCCGTTCGGCGAACAGCTCGACGCCACCGGAACCCTCGCGGTGGTAGCCGCGGACGACCGGCGCCGCCTGCGGAACCCGTGCCGCCCTGATCCGCCGGAGGATCTCTTCCTTCGCGCTAGCCACGGTTCTTCCTCCACCACGCGCGGAACGACTCGGCCGGCGGAGCGGGCACGTCACGTGAGGACGTCCACTTCGATCCCGGCCACGGCAACGACGTGATGCGCCCGTCCTTCGCGAGGAAACGGGCCAGGGAACCGGCTTTCTGGGCCTTCTCGTACCGCGAGGACTCCCTGAAGATCCACGCCGCCGCGGCCATCGCGACAGACTCCGGCGTGCGCCCCTTGGCTTCCACCACCTCGGCGCGCAGGTGCGTGAGGACCGACGGGATGTCGATGCGCACCGGGCAGACCTCGAAGCAGGCGCCGCACAGCGACGAGGCGAAGGGGAGCGAGGCCGCCTGCGGGTCGTGCAGGTCACCGACCAGCTGCGGCGTCAGGATCGCGCCGATCGGGCCGGGGTAGACCGAGCCGTACGACTGGCCACCGGTGCGTTCGTAGACCGGGCAGACGTTGAGGCAGGCCGAACAGCGGATGCACCGCAACGCCTGGCGTCCGACGGAGTCCTGCAGCGTCGCCGTGCGGCCGTTGTCGATCAGCACGAGGTGGAACTTCTGCGGGCCGTCGCCGGGCGTCACGCCGGTCCACACGCTCGTGTACGGGTTCATCCGTTCCGCGGTGGAGGAACGCGGCAGCAGCTGGAGGAAGACTTCGAGGTCCTGCCACGTCGGCACGAGCTTCTCGATGCCCATCACGGTGATCAGGGTGTCCGGCAGCGTCAGGCACATCCGGCCGTTGCCCTCGGACTCCAGCACGACGATCGACCCGCTGTCGGCGACGGCGAAGTTCGCCCCCGAGATCGCGACCTTCGTCGTGAGGAACTTCTGCCGCAGGTAGATCCGTGCCGCCTCGGCGAGGTCCGCCGGTTCGTCGGAGACCTCGACACCCATGCGGCGCTGGAAGATCTCGCGGATCTCCGAGCGGTTGCGGTGGATCGCGGGCACCAGGATGTGCGACGGCCTGTCGTCGCCGAGCTGCACGATCAGCTCGGCGAGGTCGGTCTCGATCGCCTGCACGCCACCGGCTTCGAGTGC
>JASLAV010000708.1 GCA_030146905.1 Lentzea sp.
GCGACGAGACGGCCGAAGATGCGGCGGCGGCTTCCGGTGAACGCCAGTGCGGACAGCAGTTCGTAAGCGCGTGCGTGGCGGATCGCGCCGGGAGCGCCCTCCGGTGGCTTGCCGTGCAAGCGAGTCTTGTGCACCGCGTCCTCCTCTAACTTAGTGGCGACTAAGTAGTCGGCGGCCCGAGCTTAGTCACGACTAAGTAGAGGTGTCTAGGATGCATCCGTGACCGAACAACGGGAGCGTCGGACCCGGATGACCGCCGAGGAGCGTCGCGAGTCGATCCTCGTGGCGGCGACCGAGCTGTTCGCCGAGGTCGGCTACCTGCGTGGCAAGACGTCGGTGGTCGCTCGCAGGATCGGCGTGAGCGAGCCGGTGGTGTTCCAGAACTTCGGCACCAAGGCGACCTTGTTCGCCGCTGTGGTCGACCGCGCCGCCGACCACATCTGCCGCATGGTCGACCGCGTCACGACCGCCGACGTCCCGATCTCCGGCCTGCTCAAGATGATGCTGGACCCCGAGCACCTCCGGCACGTGCACAGCGCGGGCTCGGTGGGAGCGATCTTCGCCGACGCCTCCACCATCCACGACGAACCGGAGATCGAGGCCGCCACCCGCAGGGCCGTCCAGCGGTTCGCCGCCGCGATCACCGGTCTGCTCGACCGCGGCCGTGCGGACGGTGAACTCCGCGCCGACCTCGACACCGAGGCTGCCGCCTGGTGGCTGATCTCGCTGGTGGCCTCGCAGAAGTTCCGCCGGGCCACGGCCGGCAACCCCGAAGCGGTCGAGGCACGGCTTGCTGAAAGCACTCTCGCGTTCTTGGCCTGACGGCATCCGGTCCTTCCTTCGTCATTCTTTTCCTTGATGGCACCCGTCGCCTGCGCAAATGTCTCCTTCGCATTCAATGCCCCTATGGCAAGTAACCGACGCGGTCATGACGCCGTTCCCTGTCGACTTTGACGATGAGTGTGCCGCTGTTCGCTGGAGGCCTTGACGTCGTCAAACTTCCCGGCAAGTTCAGGACTCGACGAACAGGAATGATCCGTCAGCTGCCGTTCCGGGAAATGCACAACGACATTGCCGTATCTGGCAGTAGCCACGCGGTACTTGCTTCCTGGAGGTCGGAAGAACGCCTCCCGCTCACGAACTTCCCCATCTGTGAAGGGAAAACACGTGCGTCTGAGAAAGATTCCAACTCTGTTCGTCATCGCGGCGATCACCGTGGGGCTCGCCGCCGGCCCGGCCCAGGGCGACGACAAGTCCGGCACCCACGGGAAGCAGGGCGACCAGCGCCCGGTCGCGGCCGACGTGGCCACCGGCAAGGCCGCCTTGGCGGTCAGCGCGGCGGTCAGCCAGGCGTCGGCCACGATCCAGTCGCGGATCGTTCAGCACGTCCAGACCCATGGAACCAAGTACACGTTCGGCGCCTACGCCGACGCGCTCAGCGGCAAGGTCGTCGTCGAGACGGACGCGCCGTCCGACGTGGTGACCTCTCTGGTGGGCGCGAACGCCGGCCTCGTCGAGGTCCGCAAGCAGACCGTCACCGACGACGCCGGCCGCCGGGACGACGTGCCCGCCTTCTGGGGTGGTGCCGGTATCACGTTCGCCGCCCCGAACGGCCACTGTTCGGCCGGCTACACCGTGCAGAACTCGGCCGGCACCCGGTTCATGGTCACCGCCGGCCACTGCTTCGCCAACGGCGCGACCGCCGTCACCGAGCTCGGTGGCCGCGTCGTCGGCACCGCGAGCGGCAACGGCCTGCCAGGTGAGGACATGGTGCTCCTCGGCGGGCAGTCCTACGGTGCGTTCATCTACGTCGGCGGCATCGACAGCACCACCGGCCACCACGTGGCGTCGGCGGGCAACCCGATCGTCGGCTTCGCCAACTACTGCCACAGCGGGCGGACCACCGGCGAGCACTGCGGTCACACCGTCAGCAGCATCACCGGCACGGTGTGCACCTCCAGCGGGTGCAAGTCACCGGTTGCCGTCTACAGCGGCGGAACCCTGCCACAGGGCGGCGACTCGGGCGCACCGTTCTACGCCCTCAGCGTGAGCGGCGACGACAAGCACATCCGGGGCCACCACATCGCCTCCGGCGGCACCACCCGGTACGCCGAGATGTGGAGCCGCGTCCAGGCCAGGTACGGCGTGTCGATCGTGACCTGAGCCCCGCCTCGAACCTGGTGACCAGCGGTCGCGGCCAGGGATCGGTGCTTCCCTGACCGCGGCCACGGGTGTCAGCCCACTTCGAGCGGCCACGGGCCCCCGGCGACGACGACCGCGGGCTCGTGATCGCGGTTGACCACGACCACGGCGAACACCTCGTAGCGCCCGACCGGCAGCAACCCGCCGGCGTCGGCCGCGCACTGCTGGATGGTCCCCCGCGCGGTGAACACCTGGCTGCCGCCGGCGCGAAGGTCGACCATCCGGCCCGCCGTGTCCTTGGGCGGCGGTGTGGCCACGACCTCCCCGCCCCGTGCGACGTACACGTCCGCTTCCGGTGTCGACACGCCCGAGACCTCGGGCCCGGTGCTGGTGACGGTCACCGTGCCGGCGAACGTCCCGTCACCCTCCCGGCCGGCCCGCGGTGGGAACTCGCCGGTCATGGACAGGCCCTCGATCCGGCCGGGCAGCGCGTCGATCCGGTCTCCGCAAGCGGGAACCGAGGCCTGCTCCACCACGTCACCTCCCGGAACCGCGGACCGCGGCCCCACCGTCTGGTCACCGGCTGCCGCACACGCCGTGCTGACGACCAGGGCGAACCCGAGCGCCGCAGCATTCCTGATCATCAGTGTCCGAGCCATGTGCGCTCACTCTCCGGAACGCGTTCATCGGTCACCGGGAGGACGTAACGCAGGCCGCCCGCCGTTGCACGATCTCCGTGTTCGTGGAGCAGTTGGCCGGGAAGACTCAGTCAACGGCGGTGGCGACCTCGTCGGTGGTGCCCACCCGGCCTGCCGCGGAGGTGTCGATCGTCTTCCGGTAGCCCTCGGCCCCCGGGGCCTACATCTCGTCGCGGGCCAGCGGCGTGAGGATGATGCCGGGGCTGACGGAGTTGACCCCGGCGCCGGAGTTCGGCACGGCTTCCTGACCGAGGAACGGCAGTGCCAGCAGATCCTCGGCCGGGGTGTGCGCCAGGGCGTGCGCGATGTCGAGGGCCGGCGGCGGCGCCATGCGGCCGGCCATGCTGGAGATGTGCAGGCCCGCTCCGCCTGGTGCGATGACGGCGCCGAACTCCTCCAGGACCAGGGCGGTGCCGTACAGGTCGACGGCCAAGACCGCCTGCGCGGACGCCTGCACCGGCGACAGTCCTGCGGTGTTGACGACCTGGACGACGTCGCCGAGGTCGGCCGCCGCTCGCGCGAGTGCGTGGACCGACTCGCGGTCCGACACGTCCACGTGCCGCGCGACGACGGTGTGCCCGGTTGCCTCCAGCGCTTCGGCCGTGCCGGCGAGGGTGTTCTCGGCGAAGTCGGCGAGCAGCACGGTCTTCCCGGCGCCTTGGCGGCGTGCGGTCGCCTGTCCGATGCCTCCGGCGCCGACGATCACGTTCTTCCTCCTCGGACCCGACGCCGCCTTCATCCGCACCGGTCGCAGGCCACGGTCCACCGGCACCGCGCAGCGGATCACGGCAGCTGGACGCCGACCACACACGTGTCGTCGTCGGTGTCGGACCCCCCGTGCGCGAGCAGGTCGTCGAGCAGCGCGTCGAGGTTCGGCCACGGTGCGCGTGCCACCTCGCACAGGTGGTCCAGGCAGTCGTCGAGCGGGACGTCCCTGCGTTCGACCAGCCCGTCGGTGTACAGCAGCAAGGTGTCACCGGACTCCAGCTGCAGCTCACCCTCCTCGTAGGACGCTTCGGCGACCGCTCCGAGCAGCAGGCCGCGCAGCATCGGCAGCAGCTCGGCGCTGCCGTCGCGGATCAGCACCGGCGGCAGGTGACCGGCGCGGGCCCAGCGCAGGACGCGGGTGTGCGGGTCGTAGAGGCCGCAGATCGCGGTCGCGATGATGTTGTCGGTGAGGTGGTGTGCCACGTGGTTCAGCCAGGTGAGCATCTGCGCGGGGCCGGCGCCCGTGGCCGCGAGCCCGCGCAGTGCGTTGCGCAGCACCACCATGCCGGTCGCGCCCTTGATGCCGTGACCGGTGATGTCACCGACTGACACGAGGATTTGTTTGGTGGGCAGGACCACGGCGTCGTACCAGTCGCCGCCGACCAGCTCGTCCTGCCCTGCGGGCCGGTAGCGCACGGCGACGCGCAGCCCGAACGCCTCGATCGTGGGGTGGGTGGGTGGCATGATCACTTGCTGGAGCTGCAACGTGAGCGTGTTGCGCTCCAAGGCTTCCTGCTCCGTGATCGCGAGCTGGTCCTGTGTCGCCGACAGCGCCACCTCTGTCCAGTGCTGCGCCGACACGTCCTGGTAGGCGCCGCGGATGGCCAGCAGCTCGCCTCGTGAGTCGAGCACAGGCTCGGCGACCACGCGCACGTGCCTGGTCACGCCGTCCGGGCGCTGCAACCGGAACGCCGCGGACGCCTGCCGGTGGTTGCGCAGGACGTTGTGCACGAACCCGTTGAGCGACAGCACGTCATCGGGGTGGGCGTGGGCGGCGATCTCGGACAGCGGCACGGGATCGGAGCCGGGTGCACGCCCGTAGAGGGCGTACAGCTGGCTGTTCCAGGTGATCGTGCCGCTGTGCTGCTCCTCCTCGAAACCGCCGACCCTGCCGAGCCGCTGGGCGTGTTGCAGCAGGCCGGCCAGGCGGGTCGTCTCGTCCTGCACCCTCCACATGACCAGGACCAGCGCACCGTGCCGGGTGATGCTCACGCTGGCGATGACCGTGAGCGGCACCTCGTCGATGAGCGCGGCGAGGGTCATGCGCTCGGCGCGGAACGGCTCGCCGGTGGCGTGCACGTGCTCGATCTTGTCGAACAGGTTCCCCTCGGCCGAGGCCAGCGGGTATGCCTCGAGCAGCGACTTGCCCATGACCGCGGAGCGCGGTCTGCCGGCGAGGTCGACGAACCCGCGGTTCACGTGGTGCACCCGGAAGTCGGTGATCGTGCCGTCCTGCGAGATCTCCGGGCCCAGCACGAGCGCGGGATCGAGCAGTCCGTCGGCGAGGTCGACGAGTTCGGACGGAGCATGCGCGAGTGGCGGCGGCGCGGCGCTGTCGAGGGTGGCCGCGCACAGCTCCGCCAGTGCCTCGACCTGTTTGTGCACGCTCATCGGCTGGGGAGTGAGCTGCACCGGCCAGCAGATCTCCAGCACGCCGGCGATCCGGCCGCCGGTACCGGCGGGGACGGCGACGCGGCCGGGCAGGCCGGAGCCGACCGAGGGCAGCCCGGACTCGTCGAGGTCGGTGATCCACACCGCGTCCCGCTCGACCAGCGCGCGACGAGCGGGAGTCGGCACGCCGGGCGGGACGTAGTGCCAGCGGCTCGCCTCACCGGGTGTGAACCCGGCGTGTCCGGCGAGCGTGAGGGAGGCGTCCGCGCCCGCCGACCAGATCGCCACCGCGGCCGCGCCCAGAGGCGCGAGCGCGTGGGCGAAGAGGGACTGCGCGACGGCTTGCGTGTCGTCGGCGTGCAGCGCGCCGCTTTCGGCTGTCCGCAGCCGGACGGCGGTCGTGCCACCGGGCTCGTCGCTCACCGCGGTGAGGCTGTCACCGGACACCTCGTTGATGATCTCGACGGCGAGTTCGAGAGGCGTGCTACCGGCTTGCCCGGCGAGCAGCGCGAGCTGTTCGGCGGCCTGCGCCGGGCCGCAACGCAGCCGTTCGACCAGAACGCCCTTGGCGACCTCCACCACGGCTCTGCTGTCCGCGGTGGCCCTGACCTCGTCGATCTCCCTGCGGAGCCGGTCGATCGTGCTCACCAGCCGGTCCACGGAGGGTTGGCCGGCGGTCACCGCGCACGCATCCACCGGCGCACGCACGAGATGAGGTCGTCGGCGTCGACGGGCTTGGTGACGTAGTCGTTGGCTCCCGACGCGATGCTCTTGTCGCGGTCGCCCGGCATCGCCTTCGCGGTCACGGCGATGATCGGCAGGTCGGCGTGGTCCGGCATGGCGCGGATGGCCGACGTGGCGGCGTAGCCGTCCATCTCGGGCATCATCACGTCCATCAGGATCAGGTCGATCTCCGGGTGGCTCAGCAGTGAGTCGATGCCCTCCCTGCCGTTCTCCGCGTGCAGCACGCGCACGCCGTGCAGTTCCAGGATGCTGCTGAGCGCGAAGAGGTTGCGAGCGTCGTCGTCGACGATCAGGATCGTCCTGCCGCCCAGCTGACCGTTCGCCCGGTGCGTCACCGGTTGCCACGGCTGCTCGGGGCGGACCAGCGGCAGCACGTCCTCGGGGTCGTCGGCGTTGAGGTGCAACGCGATCCGCTCCCGCAGCTCGTCCAGACTGGACAGCAGCTCCAGCGGCCGCGTGCTGCTGCGCGCCTGCAGCTGCTGTTCGTACTGCGGAGGCAACCTGCGGTTGTTGTGCGCCAGCACCGGGATCGTGCGTGCGGCGGCGTCACCGTCGAGCGCCTCCAGGAACCGCAGCGCCGCACCGTCGGGCATGTCCAGCTCCAGCACCACGCAGTGGAACGGCTCAGCCGCGAGTGCACCGGCCGCCTCGTCCTTGCCGACGACGGTGACCACCTCGACCGGGCCGCGGGGGTCACCGCTCGCCGAGAGGTCGGTGACGGCGCTCTGCGCGACGAGCGAGAGCAGGCCCTGCGGTCGTTCCTCGATCACGAGCAACCTGCGCTTGTGCTCCGGCACCACCCGTGCGACCTCGGCCGGCGCGGCCGGCGCGGTCTGGGCGGGGCCGTCCTGGGCGGGTTCCGGGAAACCGGCGCGTCGCACCGGCAGGTAGAGGGTGAAGGTGCTGCCCTTGCCGACCGTGCTCTCCGCGGTGATCGAGCCGCCGAGCAGGTAGGCGATCTCGCGGCTGATCGACAGGCCGAGCCCGGTACCGCCGTACTTGCGGCTGGTGGTCCCGTCGGCCTGCTGGAACGCACCGAAGATCGACTCCAGCTGGTGCTCGGCGATGCCGATGCCGGTGTCGCTGACCCTGAACATGATCGCCGGGCCGTGCTCGCGCACCGCGGGCGGCAGCTCCTGGGGGTCGGCGAGCTCGATGCGCAGCTCGACCCCACCGGTCTCGGTGAACTTCACGGCGTTGGAGAGCAGGTTGCGCAGCACCTGCTGCAGGCGCGAGTCGTCGGTGACGAGCTCCGGTGGCGTGCCCGGCGAGGTGGTGAGCTGGAAGCTCAGGCCCTTCTGCGACGTGAGCGGCCGGAACGTCACCTCGACGTAGTCCAGCAACTGCCGCAGCGACACCCGCTCGGGCGTGATGTCCATCTTGCCGGCCTCGATCTTGGACAGGTCGAGGATGTCGTTGATCAGTCCGAGCAGGTCGGACCCGGCGGAGTGGATGATGCCCGCGTACTCGACCTGCTTCGAGGTGAGGTTGCGGCTGGGGTTCTGGGCGAGCAGCTGGGCGAGGATCAGCAGGCTGTTGAGCGGGGTGCGCAGCTCGTGGCTCATGTTGGCCAGGAACTCCGACTTGTACTTGGACGCGAGGGCGAGCTCCCGCGCACGCGTCTCCAGCTCCTGCCGCGCCTGCTCGATCTCGAGGTTCTTCGCCTCGATGTCGCGGTTCTGCGTCGCCAGCAGCGCCGCCTTCTCCTCCAGCTCGGCGTTGGAGCGCTGCAGTTCCTCCTGGCGCACCTGCAGCTCACCGGAACGCGACTGCAACTCGCCCGCGAGCCGCTGCGACTCGGCGAGCAGCTCGTCGGTGCGGGCGTTGGCGATGATGTTGTTGACGTTGACGCCGACGGTTTCCATCAGCTGTTCGAGGAAGTCGCGGTGGATGTCGGTGAAGTGGTGCACCGACGCCAGCTCGATCACGCCGAGGACCTGGTCCTCCACCACGATCGGCAGCACCAGCAGGTTGACCGGCGCGGTGCGGCCGAGCCCTGAGCTGATCGCCACGTAGTCCGCGGGCATCTCGTCCACCGCGATGGTGCGGCGGCTGCGCGCGGCCTGGCCGACGAGCGACTGCCCGAACCGGAACCGGGTCGGCTGCGAGTCGCCGGAACGGCCGTAGGAGCTGATCAGCCGCAGTTCCTGGCGGTCCTCGGCGTCGTCGGCCAGGTAGAACGCACCGAACTGGGCCGACACCAGCGGGGTCAGCTCGTCCATGACCAGCTCGGCGACGACGGCGAGGTCGCGGCGGCCCTGCATGAGCCCGGAGATGCGGGCCAGGTTGGACTTCAGCCAG
>JASLAV010001011.1 GCA_030146905.1 Lentzea sp.
TTCAGCTCCGTCTACCGCGTCCTGCGCGCCATGGAGGAGTCCGGCCAGGTCATCCGCGGCTATGTGGTCGAGGGCCTGGGCGCCGCCCAGTTCGCCGCCCGCGGCGCCGTCGACCGCCTCCGCACCCTCTCCCGCTCCCCAGGCCAACCCCCGCAGCCCGCCGACCACCCCGCCGTGGTCCTGGCGGCAGCCGATCCGGCCCAGCCCTACGGCGCCGCCCTGCCCTGGCCCGACCCGCTCGGCGAGGGCAAACACCGCCCAGCCCGCAAAGCCGGCGCCTTGGCCGTCCTCGTCGACGGCACCCCGGCCCTGTACGTCGAACGCGGCGGCAAATCCCTGCTCTCCTTCACCGACGACGACCCGACCCTCCGCATCGCCGCCAACGCCCTGAGCCGCGCAGTCCGCGACGGCTGGCTCGGCCAGCTGGCCGTCCAACGCGCCGACGGCGAAGCCGCCCTCACCTCCCACCTGGCAACCGTTCTGCAAGAAGCCGGCTTCCGCGCCACCCCCAAGGGCCTCCGCCTACGCGCCTAACCCGCCACTCGCTCCAACGCACAGCCGCCGCTCACCCCGCCGCGGCCAGAACCTGGGCAACAACCCAGGGCTCGACTCGGCTAGCCGTACATCCCAACCAGGCCACCGAACCTGTCCAAGCCCAGCCACCAACCTGCCTGTCCAGGCGAGCCCGCCCGTTCAGCCCGGCCTCGGCAGCCCTGCCTGCTTTCCCTGCCAGGCGGTCCCAGGTCCCAGCCCGGCGCGGCGGACCGCCCGAACCGACGCGGGCATCGCTTGCGTCAACGCGAACGCCGAGTCCACAACCGACGCAGGCTCGTGCCAACACCGCACGGGTGCTCTCCCAGCCGACGGTGTCCGCTCGCCACAGGTGCGGTGCCACCGCCGCTCCGGTTCGCGGTGTCCTCACCTGCTCCGGGCGCTATCCCCCAACCCCACGCGCATCCATCCCTGGCACCTGTTCGCCAAGCCTGCGTCTGTTCACCACACCGAAGACTTCGGTTGCGGTCTGCCCACACTTGCCAGCTGCTGTCCGTTCCTGACGCCGGCCTGAGGCAGCTCTCCGCATCGCTTCCACGTCCCCAGATCAGCCTGACGCTGTGTCCGGTTCCGCGACCTCGCCTGAGAACCCTGAAACCACGAGCCCGGCCGCACCCCCGCGTTCCTCCTATTGCGGGCGGGCGAACTGCCGGATCAGGACGTAGTTCTGTGTGCACGGGAGACAAGACGACGGCGAGGACCAATCCGGACAAGCTTCACCCAGTCGAGTGACGCATGCGAAGGGTCAGGCCGGGAAGAGGGAGCTGTAGGCGTTGAGGGCGGGTTGGCCGCCGAGGTGGGCGTAGAGGACCGTGGAGGTGCGGTCGATCTCGCCGGAGGTCACGAGGTGGATGAGGCCGGCCAGGGACTTTCCCTCGTAGACGGGGTCGGTGATCATGCCTTCGAGCTGGGCGCCGAGGCGCATGGCGTCGAGGGTGGAGTCGTCGGGGAGGCCGTAGACGCCTGCGTGGAAGCGGTCGTCGAGGAGGATGTCCTCTTCGGACACCGTGGTGTTGCGGAGCTTGGCGGTGTTGTGGGCGATGCGGGTGATCTGGGCGCGGGTTTCGGCGGGTTTGGCGGAGGCGTCGATGCCGAGGACGCGGCGGTTGGGGTCGTCGGCGAAACCGGCGACCATGCCGGCCTGGGTGCTGCCGGTGACGGAGCAGACGATGATGGTGTCGAAGAAGATGCCGAGCTGGGCCTCTTGTTCGCGTACCTCGTCGGCCCAGGTTGCGAAGCCCATGCCGCCCAAGGGGTGGTCGGAGGCGCCTGCCGGGATCGGGTAGGGGGTGCCGCCGGCGGCGCGGACGTCGTTGATGGCCTGTTCCCAGGCGGGTTTGATGCCGATGCCGAACTCGGCGCTCACCAGGCGGACGTCGGCGCCCATCATGCGGCTCAGCAGGATGTTGCCGACGCGGTCGTGGCCGGTGTCGGTCCAGTCGACCCAGCTTTCTTGCACCAGAACGGCTTTCAGGCCGGCGCGGGCGGCCGCGGCGGCGACCTGGCGGGTGTGGTTGGACTGGATGCCGCCGATGGAGACGAGGGTGTCGCAGCCGGTGGCGAGGGCGTCGGCGACGAGGTACTCGAGTTTGCGGGTCTTGTTGCCGCCGTAGGCGAGGCCGGAGTTGCAGTCCTCGCGTTTGGCCCAGATCGCGGCGCCGCCGAGGTGGGCGGTCAGGCGGTCCAGGCGGTGGATCGGGGACGGGCCGAAGAGCAGCGGGTACCTGTTCACAGTTCCTCCTGGAGCGTGCTCCAGTTCTCGTCCACGAGGAGGGCGGCCTGCTTGTCGTCGCGCCGTTCGCAGGCCTCGATGATCTGCTGGTGCTGCGTCACCGAGTGGCGGGCGTTGGGCGAGGAGAAGCGGCTGTGCTCGGCGCGGCGGACGAGTGGGGTGAAGCGGTCGATGGTGGCGGCGATCGCGAAGTTGTCGCAGCGGTGGACGGAGACGGCGTGGAACTCGTCGTCGGCGGCGAGGGCGGCGACCACGTCGTTGGCGTCGAGGGCCTTCTTGAAGGCCTTGTTGGCGGCGCGCATCGCGGCGAAGTCGTCGTCGGTCATCGTGGGAACGGCGAGGCCGGCGGCGAGGGCGTGCATCGACCGCACGACGACGAGAGCGTCGCGCACGGGTTCTGCTTCCAGTGCGGTGACGCGGGTGTAGGCGTGTGGCTTGGTCTCGACGAGGCCCTCGTCGGTGAGCGTCGCCAGTGCCTCGCGCACCGGGGTGCGGGAGAGGCCGAGCTTCTGCGCCAGCTCGACGTCCTTGATGGCGGTGCCCGGCTGGAGGTCGCCGCGCACGATCGCCGACCTGATCTCCGCGGCTGCCCGCTCCTTGAGCGACCCATATCCAATATATTGCATATTGGTGAGGGTAAGGCGGGTCACGGGTGAACGCAACTGGCCCGCAGCACGAGGTGTGCTGCGGGCCAGGAACAGGAACCAAAGGGGCTAGCCGAGCGGCAGAACCCGTCCGAGCACCGCGACCGGGCGCGGGTCGCCGGTGAACTGGTAGTGCCGCAGCACGTCCTGGAACCCGACGCGGCGGTACAGCTTCCACGCCTTGCTCGGGCCCTCGGGTGTGGACAGCAGCACACGGGAGGAGTGGACGCCCTCCAGGAGCCGGCGCAGCAGGTCCTCGCCGAGACCACGGCCCTGGGCACGCGGCAGCACGTGCAGTTCGGTGAGCTCGAAGTAGTCCTCGAGCCAGTCGTCGACGACGGCGGGCGACGCGACGGCCATGAGGCCGCGCCGCACCTGTTCGTGCCACCACTGCCCGGTGGCGCCGCGGTAGCCGTAACCGATGCCGACGAGCTCGTCGTGCTCTCCCACCGCCACCACGCAGCGCCAGTCCTCGCGCATCATGTGCGCGAGCCACATCGGGGCGCGCTGCTCGACGGTGCCGGGCGGGTAGTTCATCGCGGTCACGTACAGCGCGAGTGCCTCGCCCAGCCGCGTGTTCAGCTCCGCGGCGGTCATCTCGACGATGCGCTCCAGGCGCGGCGAGGCCGTCACGACGACACCACCGCCACGCGGCCGCCCGTCAGCGCCACCAGGTCCGCGAAGGTCGTGGGGTAGACGGCATGCGGATGTCCCGCGGCCGCCCAGATCTCCTCGTAACCGGACAAGGCCTCGTCCACCACCGTCTCGATCGGCTCCGGGTGCCCGACCGGCGACACGCCGCCGATCACCTGACCCGTGTGCTCGCGCACGAACTCCGGATCGGCGCGCTTCACCGCGTCCGCGCCCACCAGCTCGGCGACGAGTGAGGTGTCCGCGCGGTGCGCGCCTGAGGTGAGCACCAGCAGCGGTGCCGCCACGCCGTCGCGCACCGCCGCGAAGAGCAGGCTGTTCGCGATCGCGCCGACCTGCACGCCCACCGCGTCGGCGGCGGCGGCCGCGGTCCGCACGGCATCCGGCAGCACGACGATGCGTGCGGCGGTGGCGGGTGGCAGCGCATCCGCGACCTTGCGGATTCCGGGATGTTCGAGCGCACTCACGTAACCATCAGACCACGACTGGCGCCCACGTGGTGGGCCGGGTTGAGGAATCCATCGGCCGGGAGCTACGCTGAGCCGGACTCGAACACGTGTTCGAGTCGCACCATGCCTCGGAGGTGGGGTGGGGGAAGCACCCCACCTCCGAGAGCCGCCGGCTTCCCCTCGGCGGAGACGTCGTTCACCGACGCCACGAGGAGGCCGAGATGACTGCCATCGACTTCCCCATCCCGTTGCCACCCGCATCCGCGCTCGCGTTGCTGCAGCAGGCACGTGACTCGCTCGCCGAGTCCGAACGCACGCCAGAGCCACCGGAGCGGTTCGCCACCGCCTATCTCGCCGCGTTGCGTGCTGCCGCCGCGGTGCTCGCGTTACGAGGACGACCTCATCGCGGGCGATCGAAACCGACCAGCGCGTGGGTGCTGCTCGCCGCGATCGCGCCGGAGATGAGTGAGTGGGCCACGTTCTTCGCGTCGTGGTCGTCCACACGGGCCGCTGTGCTCGCGGGCATCACCAGACATGTCAACGCGCGCACGGCCGACGACCTCGTGCGCCAGACCGATCAGTTCGTGACGCTCGTGGGCTGTGTGATGAATGAGGCCAAGCGGTGAACTCGCTCGACATCTTGCGCCGTGAGGCGGAACTGCTCGCCATGTCCGCGCTCGGCCAGCCGCCGCACAAGGGCGTGCCGGCCTGTCCCGGGCTCAACCTCGGGGAGACCGTGCGGCACGTCGGCAGCGGTTACCGCAGAACGCTGGAGTGGATCAGGCTCGGCCGCGAGCCCGAAGCCGGCGAGTGGCAGGACTACCCGGAGCCGGGGGAGAACACGCTCGACTTCATGCGGTCGGGCGCGGAGGCCGTGCTCGCCGAACTCGGCGCGCACGACGAGGACGAGCCGTGCGCGACGTGGTGGCCCGATCGGCAGAATCACGGGTTCTGGCGGCGGCGGCTCGCGCACGAAACGACCGTGCACCGCATGGACGTCCAGGGCGCGGCGGGCATGGAGGCCGGCGCGGTCAGCGACGAGGTCGCGGCCGACGGCGTCGACGAGGTGCTCACGTTGTGGCTGGGGCACAAGCTGGACGTGCTCGGCGTGCGGGGGTCGCGGGACAGCCTGGTCGCCATCCAGGTCGAGGACCACGTGTGGCTCACGCGCTGCGGCCCGCACGGCGCGTCGGCGTGGCGCGTCGTCAACCCCGAGGACGCCCACCTCGCCGACGCACAGGTGTCGGCGAGCCCGATGACGATGTACCGCTGGTTGTGGGGACGGCTGCCCGACCGCATGGTCGAGGTGGTCGGCGACCACGACGCGATCGCACAGCTGTGGGCGCTACTGCGGCTCGCGACCAAGTAGGACGGAGGCGGTCTCCTCGCCCGTTGCCGACAGCAGCCGGTAACGGGCGTTGCGGCCGTCGAAGTCCAGCAACGCCACGGAGTTCCCGAAGTGCGGGCCGCTGGTCTTGCGCCAGCCCATCAGGTCCCGCGGCACGCCGGCGAGGTTGGCGAGACGGCGGAACACCCAGCCGGCGACGCGCGACCACGCCAGCCGGAACATGGGCTCGAGCGGCTTCGGCGGCTCGTTGTGGACCGGCGAGCACACGAGCTGGGTGACCAGTGCCTTGGTGGGCCTCGGGAAGTCGGCCACGGCGACGTAGCTGTGGTGGACGTCGCCGGAGAGCACGCACACCGTCGCGGTGTCGGTGTTCGCGGCCTTCTCGATCATGCGGGAGAGCCTGTCGAACGACTCGCGGAACGCGGGCCAGTGCTCCAGGTCGACCGCCTGCCTGATCTTCTCGGCGGCGCGACCCTGCCAGCCCGGCTTGCGCGCGCCGACCTCGTTGATGGACTGGAAGTGGCTGAGCGCGTGCGGCATCAGCCACGGCAGCGACGACCCGATCAGCAGGTGGTCGAAGTCACCCACGGCGTTGCGCTCGATCCACTCGAACTCCGCGTCGCTGACCATCTGCCGCTTGCCCTCGTCGAGGATGCGGCCGGAACGCGTGTCGACCATGAGCAGCCTGGCGCGGCCGAAGTCGCGGCGGTAGCTCCACCACGTGGACTTGCCGCCGTCGGTCTCCTTGTCCGCCTCCTCGGCGAACTCCTCCAGCAACGGCAGCACGTCCGTGTCCTGGGCCGTCACCTTGGCGTACAAGGGATCCCTGGCGAGCTCGTCGGGGCCGAGGTTGCCGAGGTGCTGGTAGACCCAGTAGGAGGAGATGGCACCGCGGATCCTGTCGCGCCACCACGGCTTCTCGGCCATCTGCCTGCGCCACACGGCCGAGGTGTTCCAGTCGTCGCGCACGTCGTGGTCGTCGAAGATCATCGACGTCGGGACGACCGACAGCAGCCAGCGGATCTCCGGGTCGCCCCAGGTCTCGTGGTAGAGGCGGGCGTACTCGGAGAAGTGCACGACCTCGCCGTCTGGCTCCTCCGTGCCACGCCGGTGGTCACGCAGCCACTGCTTGGTCGCCTCGGTGGGTTCGTCGGCGTAGACCTGGTCCCCCAGCAGGATCATCGCCTGCGGCCAGTCCTCCTCCGGCGTCTTCATGAGCCGTTGCGCGAACGCGTCGAGGGCGTCGTCCCCGACGGGCTGGCCCGGCGCGGCGCGGCACGACCCGAAGGCGATCCTGCGGACCTCGGCGGTGCGGATGACCGGCCTGGGGAAGCCGCTGCCCGGTTCCGGCCAGACCGTCTCACCGTCCAGCCGCACGTCGTACTCCGTGCGCGCACCGAGGTTCTCGAGCCTGACGAGAGCGAAGTGCTGCCTGCCAGCCTGGAACGTTCTCGCGGTGTGTCCCGCGATGGTCACTTCACACGAGGTGTCCGTTTCCACCCACACGGTCGCCGAGGTGTCGTGCACATGTCTGAGGAGCGGTCCGAGCACCAGCTTCGCCACGCGCGAGACAGTACCCTCGCACGCGTGGAAATCACGTTCGAGGCAGCGGATCCCCCCGCGCTGGCCGCTTTCTGGTCCGAGTTCGCCGGTGACGAGATCGAGCTGACGTTCGTGTGGAACGACGTGCCGAAGATCGAGAAGAACCGGGTGCACCTCGATCTCGCCTCCAAGTCACCGGAGCACCAGGCGGAGATCGTGGAGCGCGCGCTGAAGCTCGGCGCCGAGCACGCCGACGTCGGGCAGCGCGACGTGCCGTGGGTGGTGCTGCGGGATCCGCAGGGCAACGAGTTCTGCGTCCTCGAACCCCGGCCCGAGTACACCGGGGTGGTCGCGGCGGTGGTCGTCGACTCGCCGGACCCGCTCGTCTCGGCTCAGGCGACCGGGCACCCGGTGGCGCGCAGCGGTGACGGGTTCGCCTCGGTGCGACCGGAGCCGGGACCGTGGCTGGAGTACGTGCGGACCGACGACCCGGAGCCGATCACGAACCGCGTTCGCGTGCGGTGGGCCGACCCGGTCTGATCCGATACATCGCAGGTCGGCCCTTTGGGTCGACGACGCTTCTTCGGCGCACCGATATATCAGTTGTGCAATAAACGTTTGCGGACGTCCGCAAACGTTTATTGCATAAGAGTTCGTCAGCGCAGGTCAGGGCGTTGCAACGACGCGAGTGTCAGAGAGCGGCGAGGCGCTCCCGCAGCGTGTCGAGGCCCATCGAGCCCATCTCCAGGGCTTCCTTGTGGAACTGCTTGAGGTCGAAGCCGGCGCCCTTGCGGGTCCTCACGTCCTCGCGCGCGGCCAGCCACAGGCGCTCGCCGAGCTTGTACGCCGGCGCCTGGCCGGGCCAGCCGAGGTAGCGGTCGATCTCGTCGCGGGAGGCAGCGGGCTCCTGCAGCGTCCTGGTCAGCAGGAACTCGAGGCCGAGCTCCGGGGTCCAGCGCTCGCCGGGGTGGAAGCCGGTGCCGGCGGGGATCTCCAGCTCCAGGTGCATGCCGATGTCGATGATCACGCGGGCCGCGCGGAACAGGTGCGCGTCCAGCATGCCGAGCAGGTCGCAGTCGTCGTCGAGGTAGCCGAGCTCGCGCATGAGGCGTTCCGAGTAGAGCGCCCAGCCCTCGCCGTGGCCCGACACCCAGCACATGAGGCGCTGGAAGTCGTTCAGCGTCTGCGACTGGTAGACCGCCGTGGCGCACTGGAGGTGGTGGCCCGGGACGCCCTCGTGGTAGACCGTCGAGGTCTCGCGCCACGTCGGGAACACCGTCTTGCCCTCGGCGATCGACCACCACATGCGGCCGGGACGGCTGAAGTCCGCGGTCGGCGGCGTGTAGTAGGCGCCGACGCCACCGCCGGGCGGCGCGATCCTGCATTCCAGGTTCATCAGGGCGTCGGGCAGGTCGAAGTGCACGTCGCGCAGGTCGAGCAGGGCCTTGTCGGACAGCTCCTGCATCCACGCCTGCAGGCCGTCCTGGCCGTGGACCTGGTAGCGCGGGTTCTCGTCGAGGTACGCCGCGGTCTCCGCCAGCGAGGCGCCGGGCTTGAGACGGGCCGCGACCTCCTTCATCTCGGCCTCGATGCCGAGGAACTCCTGCCAGCCCCACTCGTAGGCCTCCGCGAGGTCGAGCTTCGAGCCGGTGAAGTAGCGGGAGCCGAGGCGGTAGCGATCCTCGCCGACGGCGTCCTTCTCCGGCGCGAGGGGGGCCAGCGTCGTGCGCAGGAAGGTGGCGAAGTCCGCGTAGGCGGAGGAAGCGGCGGCGGCACCGGCGTCCAAAGAGGAACGCACGGAGCCTTCCACGCCGGCGGACGCTACGAACGAGGTGAAGAACGTCGAAGCCCAGGTGTCGCACTGCTGGGCCACCTTGGTGACCTGGCGCAACGCCGACACGTGGCCGCGGGACGCTGCGTGCGAGAGAGAGGCGCGCAGACCGTCGAGCGCGGCGGGCACGGCGGAGAGGCGGCGGCCGATCGTGGCCCACTGCTCCGGCGTGTCGGTCGGCATCTGGTCGAAGATGTCGCGCACGGACTGGATCGGGCTCGCGATGACGTTCAGCGAGGACTCGGTGGCACCGGTCTCGTACAGCTCGTGTTCCAGGCCCGACCGTTCCAGGAAGACGGCGCGCGCCGCCTCTTCCGACGCATCCGCGGGCTGGGCGGCGGTGATGTCGGCGAGCGCGCGGACGGCGAGCTCGGCGCGTGCCGCGTGTCCTTCCGGCGAGAAGTCCGTCAGCTTGTCGTCTGAGCCCGCGAAGCCCAGGTTGGTGGCCGTGATCGGGTCCAGCGCCACGTAATCACTGACGAACTTGTTGCTGATGTCGTGCACGGATGCCATGCGCCGAGACGCTACCTCGCGTCCCTTCACACCAAAAGGTAGTTAGTCAAGCTCACGACCAAAGGAGGGAACTGCGTTGTCCGGACCGTGCTGGCAGGATGTCCGGGTGCGTCGATCCCGGGCACTTCTGCTGCCGGTCTTCTTGTTGCTCGCCCTGTTCTCGCTGAGCGGTTGTGTCCGCGTCTACGCGGCCATGGCCGTCTCGGAGGACGACCGCGTCTCCGGCGAGATCGTCGCGGCCACGCCTCCCACGCAGGACAACGACCCCGGGCCCCAGCTCAAGGTGCCGCCGGAGCTCGCGAGCCGCGTCACCACCAAGCCGTACCGGGTGGAGGCGTACGCGGGCACGCAGCTGTTCTTCAACGGTCTGTCGTTCGACGAGATGCGCACGCTGTCGACGTCGACCAGCTCGTCGAACAGCCGGTACAGCCTCAACTTCCGCCGTTCGGGTGATCTTGTCACGCTGTCGGGGTCTGTCGACCTGACGCAGGTGCCCGTGGAACGCGCCGACATCCAGGTGAAGGTGAGCTTCCCCGGCAAGGTCGTGAACACCAACGGCCGCGAGGAGGAGAACAACACCATCGCGTGGTCTCCGAAGCCCGGTCAGGCGTCGATGTTGCAGGCGACCGTGCAGTACGCGGGCGAGAACTCCAACTCGTTCCTCGGCTGGGCGCTGCTCGTCGCCGGGCTCACCGGCGGTGCCGCGCTGATCGTCGTCGTCCTCGCGCTCATCGCGCACAAGCGCAGCGCCGTGGCCTGACGGCGCTCAGGCGCGCGCCACCAGTCCCAGGCGCCCCAGCACTTCCCGCGTCGCCTTGGCGCGGTTCATCGTGTAGAAGTGCAGCGCGGGCACGCCCTCGTCGAGCAGCCGCTGGCACATCTCGGTGGCGATGTCGATGCCGGTCGCGCGGAACCCCGCCACGTCGTCGGCGTACGGCTCCAGCCTGCGCGAGATCTCCACGGGCAGGTCGGCGCCGGACAGCTCCACGATCTTGGACAGGCCGCGCGGCGACAGCATCGGCATGATGCCGGGCAGGATCGCCGCGGAACAGCCCGCGTCCGCCACCCTGTCGCGCAGCCGCAGGAACGGCTCCGGCGCGTGGAAGAGCTGCGCCACCGCGTAGTCCGCGCCCGCGTCGAGCTTGCGCAGCAGGAACTTCAGGTCGGTGTCGAGGTCGGCCGAGCGCGGGTGCCCGTACGGGAACGCCGCCACGCCCACGCAGAAGTCGCCGAGCTCGCGGACCAGTTTCACCAGCTCGTCGGCGTAGTTGAGGCCCTGCGGGTGCGCGACCCACTCGCCCATCGGGTCGCCGGGGGGGTCGCCGCGCAGCGCGAGGACGTTGCGCACGCCGATCGCCGCGTACCAGCCGATGACGTTGCGCAGCTCGGCCACCGAGTGGTCGACGGCGGTCAGGTGCGCGACGGGCAGCAGCGTCGTCTCCTGCGCGATGCGGCCG